>JASFNS010000034.1:0-10231 GCA_050116915.1 Thiogranum sp.
TCGGTCTCCCAGTCACTGCATAGTCCTCTCGAAGTCGCTGTGATCCGAAAAAGCTGATTATTATTGCGGCTAAACTAACCCTTTGTCGCCGAGGATTCAATGCACGGCGATTGTCGTCCGCACTTTACCCGAGCCTGCCGGTGAGCAGGGCCCGTTCAGACGCGACAATGTCGCGCAGTTGCAGGCGCTGGCGTTCGGGTACCCTTTGCAATGCCATCAGTCGCTCGGGGAAGTCTGCAGTGGCCGCCAGCGCCTTGTCCAGGCAACGCTGGATCTCCTGTCCGGAAAGGCCGAAGGAACCGCCGAGACTCACAAAGAACTCGCCGTGATCGGCGTACCCCGAGGGATCGAAAGGGATGGCGCTGACCAGGTTGTGGCGCGGCCAGGCACGCATGGGTGCAGGATCGTATACCGGCGCCAGGCGACAGTCGGATACACCGCCCAGCAGGGCGACGTTGTCCAGGTGCAGGTCGCCGTTGCCGGTCAGCAGCGCCATCAGGAAGCGCAGATACAGCTGCTCGCCGGTATCGGCTGCGAGGTTGACCACCTGGGCGAGCCGGTCAATGACGTTGCCGAGTTCGTCCAGCAGGATGTCGCCGGTTTCGCGAAACTGGTGGTCGCCGGTGGCAATTACCGAGAACAGGGATTCCATGGGGTGCGGATTGGCGCCAATGCAGTCGAAACGTTCGACAGCAAGAAAATGCAGCCCGTCGTCGTCATAGCGCGAGTAGGCGGGCGTGTCGAAACCGGCCTGGCGATGGATGTCCAGGCACAGGGCTTCGAGGTCGAGCAGGCCGGTGTACTCCGGCGGCTCGACTTTCAGGACCACGTTGGTCTTGCCGACGGCGTCCGGCGGATAAAAGTTCGGTGCGCTGTCGCCAGGGGTCATCGACACCAGGAGTTTGGGGATCATGCCGCCGACCGAGGGCGTCGGTCCCAGGGTTTCTTCAATCAGCCGGGGGTCGAATGCGACCGGTTCGTCGAGCACATTGTTTTTCAGCATGTGCCACAGCTGCGAGCGGTTGCCTGATGCCGCGGCCCCGGAGCCCGCCGCAGTATCGCGGCCGTACCAGCTTTCGGCGACGATGTCGTTGGCGAAGACATCGATATGCCCGATACCACCGTGTCCACCGGCGAGCAGCAGCAGCCATTCGGTCTCCACGCCCGGCGGTGGTTCGCGGCCGAGTTGTTTGCGCAACAGGTCGAGGTAATGGCGGCGTTGCAGATTACGGGGATTGTTCCCTGGAATCAGCGACAGCAGACGGGGAAACACCGGGATGCGCTCACTGATCGGGTAGTTGACCGAATCGTCGCCCCAGAACCGGCCATCGCCCAGCAGGCAGAACCCGGGCCGCTCCGAGGACAGGTAGTCACGGGTATAGGTGAAGGCGGCCTGGTCGCCGGACAACAGCAGGTCGCCCATCTTTTCCGGTTGACCGGAAACACGCGTCCAGATAACGGCGTGCTGGTTGCGCGCCATGTTCAATCCTTGTTGTCCGGCGTTGCCGGGGAGGCGCGAAAAAAGCTGCCGGAGCGGATGGCCTCGGCTGCCTTTTCCCGGCTGCGGGCGGGCGCCAGGACTATTTGCAGATCGACCTGGGCGGCGAGCGCCGCCAGCGTGGAGGCGCGGATATCCCCGCGGTGTTTGGCTTTACTCAGGCCGACCGCGGTCAAGCCGGCAAGCTCGGCGAGCTGCCGCTGGGTCAGGCCGCGGCGGCGGGCAACGGCAACGATCTGGTTGATCAGGTTCTTAACGGTGTCGGACATTAAACAACTCTATAATTGGTCCCTGTTTATCGGCCACAATATAGCAGAATTTATACTAAAGTTTAACAATCGGGTGACCTCAGGCTATCCGGGTAAGGGTACAGGTAAGCCTGGCAACCGAGGCCGAGCTGCGCATGGCGCTCAATGTGGCGGCGCAGGGTGTCAATGGTCTCGGTCAGAGCGAGGTAACCGGCGCGGTATGTCGCCAGCGTGCTTGCCAGCTGTGCCTTCTCGCGGGGGGTGAGGAGAGGTTCCAGTTCCGCCGCGAGCTGTGCGAGCACCGTGTAGTGCTGACTGCGGTGACCCGGCCGTGCCAGTGTTGTCATCAGCGCTTGAATATACTGCGCCGCGGTTTCCGTGAGTGTCTGCCCGGAGGCGGTGGACACCAGTTTTTGCAGTCTGACGAAGGCGGCCCGGGAGTGGGCCATGACCAGGGTCTTGTGAACCGCGTGGAAATCGCCCAGGCCGGCGAGGGAGAGTCCGCGCGCTTGCAGGTCCTGCCAGCGCCGGTATACGTACACGCGGCTGAGAAAGCTGTCGCGGCGCTGCGGATTGTCCAGTGCATCTTCCTCCTCCACCGGCAACAGTGGTAGTGATTCGCGGATGACGCGGGCGAAGATGCCGGTGCCGTTGCGCCGCGGGTGCCGGCCGGGCCGGGCAAACACCTTGACCCGGCGAAGGCCGCAGCTGGGTGAATCTTTCTTGAAAATGTAGCCGCTCACGCCTTCCAGGCTGCCCAGAGTCCGCGCGCCGAACTGTTGCAGTTGTGCAGTCACGTCGCGCGTCGGATCCTGCAACCCCAGCGCCCGCGGCTGTCGGCGGTCGCCTACCAGGTGGATCGGCGGGCGCGGCACGCCCATGCCGATACCCGCTTCCGGGCAGATGGGCAGATAGTCGGCGTGCGCGGCGAGCCTGTCGCCGAGAAACGCGTGGCGTTTGTGACCACCGTCATAGCGCACCCGCTCACCCACGAGGCAGGCGCTGACAGCGAGTTTGACCCGCGGGAAGACCGGTTCGCGGGACGCGCTCATGCCGGCGTGTTTTGCCGGCGATCGGCTGAACGCATCCGTACCGCGGCCGCGTTCAAACGGTTGTACTTACCCGGATCCATGGGGGATGTGATATGACGCCGCCCGTGAGTACATTGCCTGGCACCCTGTTCCGGTTGTCAATGAGCCTGTGTGGAGTATCCGGCATAAGAAAAGCCCCGTGAAGGGGCTTTTATCGGAGCCGGCTTGCGGCCGGGGGGTCAGCTGCAGCCTTTGGGGCGTGGCAGTCCGGCGACCTTGTTGGCGCACTTGATCAGACCGGTGGGGAACAGCGAATAGATATACTTCTGGTCGCTGCGGTCTTTACCGAACCGGGTTTTCATGATTTTGGAGAACTGGCGCGGTTCGCATACCGTGCCATTGTCCAGGAAATACTCGCGCGCGGTATGGATGATATCCCAGTGTTCCTGGGTCAACTCGGGTATCCTTTCGTTCCTGGCGATCTCGACGGCCAGATCCTCGCTCCACTCGTCGAGATTCACCAGCCAGCCCGCTTCACTGAGTTCAATGGTCTTGCCGTTGACGTCTGCTTGCATCAATACATACTCCTTCCCGTTAACAAACCTGTACTGCGATAATAGTTGACCAATATTATCAGGAATTAATGAAATAGCCCATGAATTAAATACTTATAAATCCTGGTAGAATCAGCGCCCGCCGGGCCCCGAATGTTGCGAACGACCTGACCGGGCAGGGAATATTTTCTCCCGCCTGGTCCGATGCCGTGGATGACCGCGCCGCCTGGTGCGGGTACAATGCCGCCCTTTGCGGGCGCAAGCCCGGCATCACCTGGTTAATGGTGGCCCGTATCGGTCCCCCCGCGACAACAAGCTGTGAACCCGGTCAGGCCCGGAAGGGAGCAGCCGCAGCAGTGGACTTGGGCGCCGGGGTGTGGCTGGTGCGGGCCACCTCTTTATTTCGGCTGTGCTGGTATACTGACCGCCTTTGGCCGGCGAGCGGAGCGCCCGCTCTGCGGCCTGTAGACAATCAGCGGACAATTCATGAGCTATCAGGTTCTGGCGCGCAAATGGCGGCCGCGCAAATTTGCTGAAATGGTCGGTCAGGAACACGTGCTGCGTGCCCTGGTCAACGCACTGGATAACGAGCGCCTGCACCACGCCTACCTGTTTACCGGTACGCGCGGCGTGGGCAAAACCACGGTAGCACGCATATTCGCCAAGTCGCTCAACTGCGAGAGCGGTGTCGGTGCCGAACCCTGCGGACAGTGCAGCGCCTGCGTCGAAATCGATGAAGGACGCTTTGTCGACCTGATCGAAGTGGATGCGGCATCGCGCACCAAGGTCGAGGATACGCGTGAGCTGCTGGATAACGTCCAGTACGCGCCCACGCGCGGACGTTACAAGGTCTACCTCGTCGACGAGGTACACATGCTGTCGGCGCACAGTTTCAACGCGTTGCTGAAGACCCTTGAAGAACCGCCGCCGCATGTCAAGTTCCTGCTGGCGACCACCGATCCGCAGAAATTGCCGGCAACGGTGCTGTCGCGTTGTCTGCAGTTCAATCTCAAGCGCCTGCCGCTGCCGATGATTAGCGACCACCTGCAGAAACTGCTGACGGCCGAAGGTATCGCGCACGATGCGGGCGCGCTGCGCCTGCTGGCACGCGCTGCCGACGGCAGTATGCGGGATGCCCTCAGCCTGCTGGATCAGGCCATTGCGTTCGGTGCCGGCGCGGTGCGCGAAGCAGAGGTCCGCAGCATGCTCGGCAGTATCGAACGCGGGCAGGTTATCGCCTTGCTACGGGCGCTGGCGAGCGCGGATGCGGCGGCATTGCTGCAGGTGGTCGAAAAGTTCTCGCAGCAGGCGCCGGACTATCAGGAGCTGCTGGCGGAACTGTTATCCAGCCTGCAGCAGATTGCCATCGCCCAGGCTGTGCCCGGTGCGGTCGACGAAAACCTCGAGGAACGCGAAGCGATTCTGGATCTGGCGGGACGGATGGCGCCTGAAGACGTGCAGTTGTACTACCAGATCGGTCTCATCGGGCGGCGTGACCTGCAGCTGTCACCCGATCAGCGCGGCGGGCTGGAAATGGTCCTGCTGCGCATGCTCGCTTTCCGCCCCGTCGACGCCCGGACCATCGATGCCGGCCCCCGGTCACCGGCGCCGGTAGCCGTCCCCGGGCACGATTCCGCGACGGCGTCTCAGGCTGCGCCGTCTCAGGCTGCGCAGCCGCCCATGCCGCCGGCTGCGGCAGGCGACGACTGGCGGACGCTGGTCGAAACCATGCAGCTGAAGGGCGTGGTGCGCGAACTTGCCATGAACTGCGCGATCAGCCAGCGTGATGCCGGCCACTGGGCGCTGGTGCTCGATGCCAGTCATCGGCAATTACTCAACAAGGCGCGCCAGCAGCGGCTGCAGGACGCCTTGAGTGCCTGTTTGCAGACACAGGTGCAGCTGGAGATCGACGTGGCCGGCGAAGCCGCTGATACCCCGGCGCAGCAGCAACGTGCGGAAATGGAAATGCGCCAGGCGGCGGCGGTCGACACGATTCAGTCGGACCCCAACGTCAAGGCGATTCAGAAGGCGTTTGATGCGACCCTGCACACCGACTCGATTCGTCCTCTGGACAACTGAACACCCTAACCCACAGGAACATGACTATGAAAGGTGGACTTGGCAATCTGATGAAGCAGGCCCAGCAGATGCAGGCCAATATGCAGAAAGCCCAGGAAGAAATCGCCGGCATGGAGCTCATTGGCGAAGCCGGCGGCGGGCTGGTGAAAGTTTGCATGACGGGGCGCCACGAGGCGCGTCGGGTCGAAATCGATGACAGCCTGATCGGCGAGGACAAGGACATGCTCGAAGACCTGGTTGCCGCGGCGATCAACGACGCCGCACACAAAATCGACGCCGCGACGCAGGAGCGCATGGCGGGCATGACGGCGGGCCTGAATCTGCCGCCGGGCATGAAGCTGCCTTTCTGAACGCGATGTTCGGCCATGGCTGCACGCGCGTTCCCGGCGACACCCTCCGCGTCGCTGTCCGCCAGGCCGGGCAGCCTCTCCGGGTTGCTGTGCCGGGGGTGATATGTCCGCCTCTCCGTTGATCCGGCAGCTGATGGACGCGCTGCGCTGTCTCCCCGGCGTCGGTAACAAGACTGCGCAGCGCATGGCTTACCACCTTCTGGAACGCGATCGCGAGGGCGGGCGGGTACTGTCGCAGGCGCTCGACCGAGCCATGCGGGATGTCGGCCGGTGCTGCGATTGCCGCACGCTGTGCGAGTCGGAACGTTGCAGTCTGTGCGCCGACCAGAGCCGTGATCCCGCACTGTTATGCGTGGTCGAGTCTCCCGTCGATGTCGACGCCATCGAACAGGCCACGGACTTTCGCGGCCGCTACTTCGTGCTGCTGGGACACCTGTCGCCCCTCGATGGTGTCGGCCCCGCGCAGCTGGGCCTGGATGAGCTGGCGCAGCGTTTCGCGCAAGGCCGGCTGCTGGAGGTGATCCTCGCCACCAACCCGACCGCGGAGGGTGAAGCCACCGCGCAGTACATCAGCGGCCTCGCGCGCGAGCACGGTATCCGCACCACCCGCATCGCCCACGGTGTGCCCATGGGCGGGGAGCTCGAATACATCGACAGCGGCACGCTGTCGCACGCGTTTTCCGGCAGACGCGACCTCTGAGCACCGGCGTCATTTTGTCCGGTTACCGGGGGCTGTCACTAAGTCAGCGATTTCAATGAGTTATCTGAACGATTCGCAGGTCCCTTTCTGACGGTTTTTTGTCAGGATACGGTTGGCGAAAAAAAGTGTAAACTTTTCCGCTCAAAGAACGCTCCACTACAGCGGGAAGAAAGGGTTGGGCCCCGAATATGGATATCAGCAGATTGCCGGCTGCGCCGTTACTGCGCCCGGCAAGCGCCACTTACACAAGCGCCGCACCACCTGCGTCCGCCGAAGGCGTGGGTGCGGTACGCTCCTCGCGTCCGGCTCCGCGCAGCGGAGAGGCTGTCGAGCGCGTGGTTCAGGGCGAACTGCTGCAACGCGAGCGCACTCCTTACCAGTCAACCCGGGCGTTCATCAATGAACGCCGTTTCGAACACGCTTCGTCCAGCGAGCATCAGACCGGCGCGGGCCGCCCGTCGCGCGCCGCGATCGCTCACTACCTGAACAACACGCGTCCCGAGGCCATTGCGGATCTCACCCAGGGGACCTCGGTCAACTTCTTCGTTTGACGTAGCTGCCGGCGATCGGATTGATCGTGGCGGTTTTTGCCCTTAGGCTGGCACTGAAGCCGTCCTGTTGGCGCGTCGGCATGGCGGCACAAAAAACACACCCTGACGGGTCCTGTTAACGATGGGAGTCTCCATGAGCGATTGCCTGTTCTGCAAAATGGTGTCCGGTGAAATCACGCCGGACAAAGTCTACGAGGATGACGAGGTGCTGGCGTTCCGCGATATCAATCCCCAGGCGCCTCTGCACGTGCTGGTCATTCCCAAGGAACACATTGCCACGCTCAACGATCTGGACGATGCGCATCTGCCGCTGGTGGGAAGGATGGTCCGGGCGGCGGCGAAGATTGCCGCGCAGGAAGGCGTCGACGCCAGCGGTTACCGGACTGTGCTCAACTGCAATGCCGATGCCGGTCAGAGCGTGTTCCACGTCCACCTGCACCTGCTGGCGGGGCGCCAGATGCACTGGCCGCCGGGCTAAAGGTTGCTGTCGGGCGCAGGAACAATCGACTGCGCCCTGCCACCCTGTTCGCCGGCGGCGTCTGCGGCCGGCAGACTACCGGCTCATCGCCTTGACCAGTTCACGGTAGTTTTCCAGGCGCAACGGACTGATTGCGCCATCGCGGGCGGCGTTGTGCACCGCGCAGCCGGGTTCAACGAGATGTCGGCAATTGTGAAATCTGCACTGGCCGAGATAGGGCGCAAATTCGGGAAAACCTTTTTCCAGTAATTCGGGTGCGACCTTGCTGAGGGTGAAATCGCGCACGCCGGGCGAATCGATCAGGTCGCCGCCTCCCGGGACGTGATAGAGCATGGCTACCGTGGTGGTGTGCCGGCCCAGGCCGGTTACCTGCGAAAGGCTGCCGGTGCGGATGTCCAGGTCGGGCAACAGTGCCTGCACCAGCGATGATTTGCCAACCCCCGACTGGCCCACCAGGATGCTGATGTGCCCCTTAAGGTGCTCGTGCAGGTCCTTGAGGCCGTCGGCCGAGCGCGTACTGGTGAAGATCAGTGGATAACCGATGGCGGGGTATACCGCCAGCCGCTGCTCCAGTTTCGACCGGCTGTCGGCGTCCAGCAGGTCGGCCTTGTTGAGTACAATCACGGGGGACGCGCCGATCAGTTCGGCGGCCGCCAGATAGCGGTCCAGCATGCCGTATTCGCAACTGGGCTTGCTGGCGATGACCACAATGACCTGATCGATGTTGGCGGCGATGGCGCGGCTGCGGCCGCTCTGGTCCGGGCGCGCCAGCACGGTGTCGCGGTCCAGGACCGCCGTGATCACCCCTTCCCTGGGATTGCTGGCCTGCCAGTGCACCCGGTCGCCACATACCGTGCGCGGCAGGTTCTTGCGCGTCGAACAACGCAGTACATCGCCGTTGCCGGTTTCCACCAGGCTGGCCTGCCCGTAATGGGCGAGCACCAGGCCGGTCTGGCTGACAGCGTTTGCGGGGGCTCCGGAGGTTGGGCTCGGATCTGGCGGTTTGCGGCTGATGGCCACCCTGTTTCAGCCCGCAATGCCGGCGTCGCGCGCAGCACGGCGCAGGCTGCGGATCAGGGCGTGCCCGTCACGCCAGGCGCGGCGCCCCGGCAGTGGCTTGCTCATGATGCTACTTGAACTTGTAGTAAGTGGTGTTCAGGTAGTCGACGACATCGGCAATGTCTTCATCAAACCATTGAGCGCCGGTATTCAGGGCGCAGCGACGGACCTGTTTGGTGAGTGCTTCCTTGCTGGTGATGAAGTGGTCCTCGCGCGTGTAGACGCTGTCGTCGTGACACTTCGTACAGCGTTCGTCGTGCAGTTGCTTGCCGTGCTGCACGTCGGCCCAGGCGCCGCTCGATACGACCATTGCAATGGCTAACAAAATAGTCTGTTTCATGGCAAATCCTCCGTTCACCCCGTTCGTCTGGATAAATGCGCCACCCGCACGGGGGCTGGTGGGTGTGAATCATAAAAGGCCGAATACAACGGGTCCGGCGTAAGTGTACTGGCATTCTCCCGGTACAGCTTGACCAGGGCGTGTATCAGGTTGCCGGCACTGGCCTGGGATGCGGCATAGTCGTCGGCCTCAAACTCGTGGCGGCGCGAGAACCAGGACGACAGCGGCTGCAGAAACAGGGTAAACACCGGTGTCACCATCAGGAACAGCAGCAGCGCCAGGTGGTTGGACGGCTGGCTCACGCCGAGCCCCTGGTAAAACCAGGGCTGCTGAATCAGCCAGCCCAGCAGGGCCAGGCCCGCCAGACTCATTAGCATCATGATGACGATACGTTTCTGCACGTGTTTGCGTTTGAAGTGCCCGAGTTCGTGCGCGAGCACGGCTTCAATCTCATCCGCCTCCAGCGTTTCCAGCAGGGTGTCGAAGAACACGATGCGCTTGTTGCGGCCCATGCCGGTGAAATAAGCATTACCGTGGCCGGAGCGACGCGAACCGTCCATGATATAGATGCCCTTGCTCCTGAATCCGCAGCGGTCCAGCAGGTTCTGGATGCGCTGTTTCAGCTGCTCGTTATCCAGTAGCGTGAACTTGTTGAACAGGGGCGCGATCAGTGTCGGGTACGCCCAGAACATGAGCAGACTGAATCCCGCCCACAGTATCCACAGGTACAGCCACCAGAGCCGGCCCGAGCCCTGCATCAGCCACAGCGCGGCCCAGGCCAGCGGTACACCCAGGACCAGCATCAACACAGCCTGCTTGGCGAGATCGCCGATGAATGTGCCGGGGCTGGTCTTGTTGAAGCCGAAACGTTCTTCGATCACGAAGGTGTGGTACAGGGAAAAGGGCAGCTCCAGTACCGCCATAATGATAAATGCACTGATGATGACGGCCACACCGGTGTTGATCGGGTTCCAGCCGGCGCCCTGCCACGCCGTGTCCAGCCACTGCAGGCCGCCGCCAAGCGTCCAGCCGAGTAGCAACAGACTGTCATAAACCAGTTCCAGCCGGCCCTGGCGTGTTTTGGCGAGCGTGTAGTCGGCGGCCTTGCGGTGAGCTTCGGGTTGAATCTTGCCGGCGAACGCCTCGGGCACCCGGTCACGGTTCGCGGCGACGCTGCCGATCTGGCGCGTCGCCAGCCAGAGTCTCAGGGCCACCGAGGCACCGAGTGCGGCAACAAATATCCAGGAGAATGTGTTCATCATACGCTTACTGTTCGGGGTCCGGTTCGCATCGCGTTGTCGGCCTGTCGGCGCCAGCTGCGGTGCACCTGGCGACCGACCCGT
>JASFNS010000035.1:0-10204 GCA_050116915.1 Thiogranum sp.
ACCGGTCTGAAGAAACCCGGCGTATCCCCGTGTCCCGACAGGGTTTCCATCATAGCCAGGACGACCACCGATTTGCCGCTGCCCTGTTCGGCGCCGGTTATGTAGATGTTCTGAGCCATAGACCCCTTTCAGACGCTCTCGAAGACCACCACGCTGCGTGCGGCGACGCTGATGGCAGCCTTTTCGACTGGCTGTTGCGCGGCTGCGGGAACAATATCGTCTGGCGATTCGCGGCTGGTGTCCACGGCGAGTTGCCAGCGGCGCCCGACGACGGGGGGCAGGAGCGTCTCCAGGGGAGATGGCGCCATATTCAGCAGCACGTGAAGATCGGCTTCCTGTTCGCCGACCCCCGCGAGCGTGAAGCCGAGCACCTGTGCCCGCGGATCGTGCCAGTTCGGTGGTTCCGCCTTGGCGCCGTACCAGCTGATGTCCGGTGCGCCGCGTTTGCCAATCGGGTTGCCGCTGAGAAAGCGGCGGCGCATCAGCGAGGAATGCCGGTGTCGCAATGCGATCATCTCCCTGACAAAACGTAACATGTCGGCATGCGTGTCCAACAGCGTCCAGTCCAGCCAGGACAGTTCGTTGTTCTGGCAGTAACAGTTGTTGTTGCCGCGCTGGCTGCGCAGCAGCTCGTCGCCGGCGAGCAGCATCGGCACACCCTGGCTCAACAGCAGGATGGCGATGGTGTTTTTGGCCAGCTGCCGGCGCAAGGCCAGGATCTGCGCATCGTCGGTGTCGCCTTCGACGCCGCAATTGGAGCTGATGTTCTCGTTATGCCCGTCGCGGTTGTCCTCGCCGTTGGCGTGATTGTGCTTGGTTTCGTAACTGAACAGGTCGTGCAGCGTGAAACCGTCGTGACAGGTGACGAAGTTGATGCTGTTAATGGGCAGACGGTGCTGCGGCTGGTAAAAATCCGGGCTGCCGCTGATGCGCGTGGCGACTTCACTGATAAGGCCCCTGTCGCCGCGGACGAAGCCCCGGATCACGTCCCGGTAGCGACCGTTCCACTCGGCCCAGCGGAAACCCGGGAAGTTGCCCAGCTGGTAGAGACCGACGGCATCCCAGGCTTCGGCGATCAGCTTGGTGGCGGCCAGTTGCTCGGACAGCTCTATACCCCAGATGAGCGGCGCGTCGCGCAGCGGGTGGCCGTCTTCGCCACGCGCCATGGCGCTGGCCAGATCGAAGCGAAATCCGTCCACGTGCATTTCGCGCACCCAGTATTCAAGGCAGTTGAGGATGAAGCTGGCGACGATGGGGTGGTTGCAATTGACGGTGTTACCGCAACCCGTATAGTCGCGGTAGATGCGTTTGTCTACGGCATCGAGGTGGTAGAAAACGCCGTTCTCGAGGCCCTTGAAGTTGATGACGGGGCCGCCTTCGCCGCCCTCGGCGGTGTGATTGAACACTACGTCGAGGATAATGCCGATGCCCGCGCGGTGCAGCGCCTTGACCAGGTCGCGGAACTCGCGCTGGTGGGTGCCCTGTTCCGGGGTGACGCAATATCCCGGGTGTGGCGAAAAGAAGCTGTGCGTGCTGTAGCCCCAGTAGTTTTCCAGGCCAAGTGCGGCGGTATCCGGTGGTACATCCTGTTCGTCGAACGCCATGATCGGCAGCAGCTCCACATGGGTAATACCCAGCGCCTTCAGGTAAGGGATCTTTTCGATCAGGCCGTCGAAGGTGCCCGGGTGCGCGACGCCGGACGAGGGGTGGCGGGTGAAGCCGCCAACGTGCAATTCATAGATAATGGCGTTTTGCAGGGGCTGTGTCAGCGGCTCATCGTCTTCCCAGTCATAATCATCGTCCAGCACCATGCTGCGCATGCAGTGGGCGCTGTTGTCGCCCGGTTCGCAAGCAGCTTTTCTCTGCCACACAGTCTGGCTGACCGCCAGCGCATGTGGGTCGAGCAGCGCCTTGCCGGGGTCGAAGCGCAGGCCCGACTGCGCGGTATCATCCGGTCCGTCGATGCGCCACGCATACCAGGTGCCCGCCGGCAACGACTCGACATAGACGTGCCAGGCAAAAAAACTCTTGTTGACCGCCGGATCAAGACGGATCACCTGGAAAGGGTCGGGACTGTCAGCCTGGGCGAACAGCAGCAGTTCCACCTGGGTGGCGTGGTGGCTGAAAACGGAAAAGTTGAAGCCGTCCTCGTCGGCCCTGGCGCCCGCGGGATAACGTTTGCCCGCCGCGGTGGTGTAGGTTTTCATAGTCGGTAGTGTGCGCGGGGACGCGCAGTGGCGGCTTGCCGAATTTCGCCGTGCATGCGGTCAATCCTCGTGTTTTTCGTGGTGGCCGCCGAACTGGAAGCGCATCGCCGACACCAGGCGATTGGCGAAGTCCGCTTCGCCGCGTGACATGAAGCGCTTGTACAGCGCTGCGCTCAGCACCTGGGCCGGGGTACCGGTTTCGATTGCGGCCATACTGGTCCAGCGCCCTTCGCCGGAGTCGGCTATCTCACCGGCGAAGTCTGAAAGGTCCGGACTGTCCCTGAGAGCGATGGCGCTCAGGTCCAGCAGCCAGGATGCAATCACGCTGCCACGGCGCCAGACTTCGGCGACTTCGGGGACATCGATGTCATAGCGGTAGTGCTCGGGGTTGCGCAGCGGTGCAGTCTCGGCATCCCGTGCCTGCTCGTGGTTGCCGACATTGGCGTGCTTCAGAATGTTCATGCCTTCCGCGTAAGCCGCCATGATGCCGTACTCGATGCCGTTGTGTACCATCTTGACGAAGTGACCGGCGCCGTTTGGCCCGCAGTGCAGGTAACCCAGCTCGGAGGCAGAGGGTTGCCCGCTGCGGCCCGGCGTGCGTTCGACATCGCCCATACCGGGCGCGATGGTTTTGAAAACCGGGTCGAGGCGGGCGACGACAGCGTCTTCGCCGCCGATCATCAGGCAGTAGCCGCGCTCCAGGCCCCACACGCCACCGCTGGTGCCGACATCCACGTAATGTATGCCCTGGTTCGAGAGCCGGGCTGCGCGCGCCAGATCATCCTTATAGTAAGAGTTGCCGCCGTCGATGATGGTGTCGCCCGCCTCCAGGTGGGCAGACAGGTCATCGACCAGCGAATCGACGACGCCCGCGGGCACCATGATCCACACGGCGCGCGGTGTTTCCAGCCTGGCGACGAAGTCGCCCAGGTCGGTGGCCCCCGTGGCGCCTTCGCCTGCCAGCGCCGACACCGCTTCCGGCCGGGTATCGAAAACCACACATTTGTGGCCGTTTTTTATCAGCCGGCGGACGATGTTGCCGCCCATGCGGCCCAGACCCAGCATGCCCAGTTGCATCAGATAGTCTCCTTTCTTGACCCATGTTGCGCTGCGCCCGACTGGTGGCCGCTTGCCGCTGCAGGCAGTCTGGCACGAATCCCGTATAGAGATCTAAAGCATACCCGAACCCAACGGTGGTCAACAGGCTCACTGCTGTGCCGGCGAACACCGTGACCGGGGGCGAGCCGCTGTATACCAGTCAAGCAAGCCGGGACATAGTGGCCACGGTCGAGTCGTACCGAATTTGACGGGTATCAATCTGTGTTCCCGTATTTCGCAGTATGATGCCGCTTTGCCCGCTGCAGGGGTGGGGCATCGCGAACGTGACAGCCACGCCCCGCCCGGCGCCGGAACAAAGCTTGCGGCTGCGACGGGGCAACACTACACTAACCGGGCGCTACCGCGCACAGCCTCTGGCGGCTGGCGCGAAATGACAAGAACTCCCTGAAGCGGTTGCGTATAATCTCGGGTGCTAACTGCATGTGCGGCTCCGTCAGAGCGTGCGTATGCCACAGACGAATAACACGAATGCGGGGACGCGCGTAATGACAAAAAGTCTGAGTGTTCTTCTGGCTGTGCTGGTCTCGTTGAACACCGGTTGGGCCAGCACTGCACAGCCGAAGGGCGATTCGTCCTACGGTTTTCCGATCGAAGACAGCTTCAAGGCAACGGTGGTCGGTACGCCGGAGGCCAATCAGAAGGTTTTCCCCCCGATCCCGGTCAAGGTCGACCGACTTACCGTGTTTCCCGATCGCAAGGTGCCGGAGTACCTCTGGTACGAATCGCAAATGCGCTACTCCTATGCGTTTCAGGACAAACCAGCGCCGCTCATATTCCTGATCGCCGGGACTGGCGGGTCTTACGACGGGCAGAAGAACCGGGCTATGGGCCGCGCGTTTTATCGCGCCGGGTTTCACGTCGTTTCGCTGTCCTCCCCGACCTTGCCCAACTTCATTGTGTCTGCTTCGAAGACCGGCGTCCCCGGTCACGCGATACACGACGCCGAGGATCTCTACAATGTCATGGAGATCATCTGGAACAAGTTCAAGGGCGACATCGAGGTTACCGACTTTTATGTAACCGGGTACAGCCTGGGCGGGTTCAACACCGCTTTCGTGACCTGGCTGGACGAGCAGCGCAAGGTGTTCAACTTCAAGAAAGCGCTGCTGATCAACCCACCTGTCAGGCTGTATAACTCGATTTCCATGCTCGATCGCATGCTGGAAAACATCCCTGGCGGCCCGGATAATTTCCCCCGCTTCTACAACAAGATGGTCAAAGCGTTCAGCGCGGTTTACAAGCGCGAAGATCACCTGGTGCTGGGGGAGGAGTTCCTGTACAAGGTGTTCAATGAAGTCAAGCCGAGGGACGAGGAGCTTGCCGCCCTCGTCGGGCTGTCATTCCGCTTCTCGTCGGCGAATCTGGCTTTCACCTCGGATCTGATGACGGATTATGGTTATATCAAGCCCAAGAACGTGACGCTGGGCCGCAACAGCTCTCCCGGAGTTTACGGCAAGGTCGCCATGCGCCTGGGATTTACCGACTATTTCCACCGGTTCTTTTACCCTTATTACAACGCCAGACTGGAAAAGCCCATCAGCCGGGATGAGATGATCAAGAGTATGAGCCTGGAGAGTATCGAGGACTACCTGCATAGCAGCGACAAGATTTTTTTGATGAGCAACCGGGATGACCTGATTCTCGAGGAGGGGGAGGTCGATTTTTTCACGCGGGTGTTCGGTGACCGCGCCCAGATCTACCCCTATGGCGGCCACTGCGGCAACATGCAGTATATCGACAACGTCAGGCATATGCTGCGCGTCATGGGGAGTCTGCCACAATGGTGATGTCTGCCCGGTCTGCTCACGCCACAGCTGTCCCGAAGCCACGCAAAACGCACCGCTACAGCGGGCTGGTCATGTTGTATTTCGCCTGGCTGCTGGGCGGTTGCAGCACCGCGCCCGTCAAGGTGGGCGAGCCGGTCGAAGAGCCGATATTTCCCGCCGATCGCGTGCTGGGCAAAGGGGTGACTTACGAATCCGACAAAATCTGGGATCCCCTGGAAGGATTGAACCGCACGATCTACCGTTTCAACTACCATTTTGATCGCTACGTGTTTCTGCCGGCTATAGCGGCCTACCAGTACGTGACACCTGATCCGGTCGAAAAGGGCGTGCACAATTTCTTCAGGAACCTGACCGACGTCAGTACGCTGATCAACAGCATTCTGCAACTGAGCCTGGAAAAGACCATGAACACCACCACGCGTCTGATGGTCAATTCGACTGTCGGCCTTCTCGGTTTCATCGACGTGGCCAGCGACGTGCCCCGCAAGGACGAGGACTTCGGCCAGACATTGGGCTACTGGGGTGTCGGCAATGGCCCCTACCTGGTTTTGCCGATTCTGGGTCCGTCCAACCTGCGCGATGGCATCGGCTATGGCGTGGACTGGGGGGTACGCCGGGAACTGTGGCGCCGGACCACCGACCTGGAGACCTGGCAGGAGTGGGCGCGGGATATGCTCTGGAGTATCGACACGCGGGCACATATCGCATTCCGCTATTACGAGACCGGGTCGCCGTTCGAATACGATACGGTCCGCTTGCTGTACACCACCAAGCGTCAGCTGGATATCGAGCGATAAGGGATGCGCATGAATCAGATTATCATTGCAAAGGTGGTGCGGTCACTCGGCTATCTGCTGTTCCTGCTGATGGCTCTTGATTGTCACGCCATGGCCACGCAGGAACCGCCGATTCGCGTCGGCGTCACCGTATCGCTCTCGGGTGAGTACGGGGTTTCAGGAAAGCTCGAGTTGGAAGGTATCCAGATGTGGGTACACGATATCAACCAGCGTGGTGCCTTGCTCGGTCACCGCGTCGAACTTGTCTATTATGACGACAAGTCATCGCCGGCAACCAGCGCCAGCCTCTATGAACGGCTGATCACACAAGACAAGGTCGACCTGTTGCTGGGGCCCTATGGTTCGGATATCACCATGGCGGCCAGTACGGTCGCCGAACAGCATAATTTTCCCATGGTGGCCACCGGCGCGGCCAGTGGTGATATCTGGGCGCGCGGTTATGACAACATTTTCGGCGTGGATGCCGAGGCCGATCACTACATGGATCTGCTCATCGAGTCGGCGGCCGGCGCCGGTCTGAAGACCATCGCCCTGGTGTATGGCGACAGCGATTTCCCACAAAAGGTGGCGGCAGGTGTGCGGGTACAGGCAGCGCAGCACGACATGCGGATCGTGTTCGAAAAGGAGTATGCCCCGGAAAATGCCGACTATGCGGGCCTGGTAAGGGCAATGAAAGCCGCGCACCCGGACCTGGTAATCGGTGGCACCTACCTCGATGACTCGATGGCCATGGTGCGGGCTGCGAAGGCCGCTGATTTTTCTCCGAAGGCGTTTGCCTTTACCGTCGGTCCCGCGCTCAAACGATTTGTCGATGAACTGGGTGCGGACGCCAACGGGATGCTGGGCATCGTTGCCTGGATGCGCAGTGCGGCCATGCCCATGGCCATGGATTTCTCCTACCGCTATAAAGAGAGGTTCGGGCACAACGCCAGTTACGTGGCGGCGCTGGGGTACGGTGGCGCGCAGGTGCTCGAAGCCGCAGTGCGCCTGGCCGGTTCGCTCGACAAGGACGCCATCCGCACGCAACTCAGCCAGATGAAGTTCCAGTCCATACTGGGTCGTTACCAGGTCGATGAAACCGGTAAACAGATCGCCAAGTCCACCTACGTGATGCAGGTGCAGAAGGGCAACCGTTTGCTGGTGCTGCCGAAATCGCTTCAGGAAAGTAAGGTCGAGTATCCGTTCAAACCCTGGTCCGAGCGCTAGAACCCCACCCGGCACTGATTCCGGGCCGGCAGTCAACGCGGCCCGCGGCATGCGGCTGGGCTCCAACAACCGGTCGTCCGTGGGCAGCAAACGTTCCGGGGAGGGCCAGCCACGGCGGGCACGCCGCCGGTGCGCCGTCGGCCGTTTAAGGGTAAAATACGCGGTTTGATGACCCGCCGGCGAGTCGCCGCAGGAAGTTCACACCCCTATGCATGAAATCTGGGCAGTCGTTTCACGGCACATTGTGCTTGCCGCCTTGTTTTTTCTTCCTCGATCACGGCGCGTCGCCATTGAGCGGCGCCTGCGCGGTAAAGAGGAATTTCGCAAGCTGCAACTGGCGGACTGGGTGCTGATTTCCTGGGGCAAGAGCGGGCGCACCTGGTTCCGGGTCATGCTGTCGCGGTTCTACCAGCTGAAGTACGGTCTGCCGGCTAACCGCCTGCTGGAATTCGACAACCTGCATCGGATGGACCCCGCAGTTCCAAAAGTATTCTTTAGTCATAACAACTATATACGAGATTTTCTTGATAAATGGGATAATCTTGATCAGTTTCGCGGCAAGAAGGTGGTGCTGCTGGTTCGCGACCCGCGCGACGTGGCTGTATCGCAGTTCTTTCAGTGGAAGTACCGTATGCGGCCGCACAAGAAGCTGTTGAATGACTACCCGTTGCACGGCGCGGATATCGGCATCTGGGACTTTGTCATCAATCCCGAGTGCGGCGTGCCGCGGATAGTGGATTTCTTTAACGGCTGGGCGAAAGCCTTGCCGGATCTTGGCGACGACCTGCTGATCATCCGTTATGAAGATATGCGCAACGATCCGGCCGCGGTTATGCGCAGTGTACTGGATTTTGTCGGAACGCCGGGTACGCCCGAGGAAATCGACAAGGCTGTTGAGTACGCCGCCTACGACAACATGAAAAAACTCGAGGAGAAGCGCCTGTTCAGGGGCAGCGGCGCGCGCGTCAGGCCCGGCGACAAGAGCAATCCCAATTCGTTCAAGGTGCGCCGCGCCAAAGTGGGCGGTTACCGCGACTACTTCGAGGACGACAAGGTCGCGGCCATCGACCGCATGGTGGCGCAGGATCTGGACCCGGTGTTCGGCTACAGCGAAACGCCTGTGGGTGGCCGGCAGGCCGGTGACGTCCGGGCGTCCTGACGGCTCAGCCGCTCCCCGGCGTCGCGCCGCTGCGGTAATCGGTCGTCAACCGCCGCCCTGTGCGGCCAGCTCGTGATAGAGGGCGGCATAGCGGTCCAGGCTTTTATCCAGGCTCATGGTCTGGCGCACCCAGTCGTAACCCTGCCGGGCGATCCGGGCGCGCAGTTGCGCGTCATCCAGCAGCTGACGCAGGGTCGATGCCAGTGCCGGGGCGGTGCGTTCGCACAGCAGGTATTGCTCGCCGGCAGTACCGAGGTCAGCCGATAGCCCCTTGAAGGGCGTGAGTATCGTGGGCACGCGCGAGGCCATGGCCTCTAGCACCGCGTTGGGCATGCCTTCGCGTTCGGACGGCAGCACGAAAATATCGGATGCGCGCAGGTAGGCGCCCGCCTTGTCACTCAGGCCGGTGAAGTGCACGCGTCGTGGCGCCCCCGAGCCCTGCACCAGGTTTTCCAGCTTGCGGCGGAACAGTCGCAGGCCGGGTTGTTCCAGATCCTTGCGCGGACCGACCAGCACCAGGTGGGCGGCGGGATAGTCCTGTGCCAGGTTCGCCCAGGCTTCGATCAACAGGTCGCTGCCCTTGCGTGGCATGATGCCCCCGATGGAAGTGATCACCGTGTCTTCGGGAGACAGGCCGAGTGCATCGCGCAGCGACTGGCGTTCTTCAGGATTTTCGGCGGGCCGGAAGCGCGCCAGATCGACCCCGTTGGGGATGATCTCTACGCGCGTCCTGATGCCCATGGCGCGCACGAATTCTTTCAATGGCTGATTGTTGGTGACAATGCAGTCCAGCAGGTTGAACAGTTCGATCTCCCTGCGCTGCGCCAGGCTGTACCATTTTCGTTTCGCCGGTTTGGGTGGCGCCACGGTGACCGCGTAGAGAGTCGGTATGCCGCGGGCGCGCAGTTTTCTCAGCAGCGGAATCGATAGTGGTTTGAGCGGGCCGACCATCTGCAGCACGTCCGGCCGGTAGTCCGGGTTATCGCACAGCTCCAGCAGTTTGCGGTTGTAGGTGCGGGTGCGTTTCTTGCCCTTGGTGTCGGGCAGGCGCACGCGGTGCACGGGGATGCCGTCGATATCGCCGGGCGGCATGAATTCGCCGACCGGGTAGTCGCCCCACAACGCCGATTCTTCGGCGGACATTTCCTTGCTGTGCGGCGTACCGGTAAACACGCGGATATCGAGGTCGCGGGCACGCAGTCCCGGCAGATAGCGTTTGAAGCGCAGTTGCGATCCGCCGTAAGTGGGAAAGAAAACCGGCGATGCCAGACAGAGGCGGTGTGTTTTTCTGCTGTTCATGCTGTCTTGTTGACCGATGGTCGCGGGTTGGGCCGGGTGTTGCGAGGTCCGCGGCCGTGGGTTGCTACCCGCTTCAGCCGTGACTGCCGTTGGGAAGTGAACTACGCGCCGCGCGCGGCACGCAGCAGTCGCTTGCCGGTGTGCGTGCCGAAACGCGCCAGCTGTTGTGCGTACCAGGCCAGGCGGCCCGACCTTACCCAGTTGACCTGTATCATGCGGCGCTCGCCCTTGAAACGCTTGTAGCCGTGGAAGGAATTGTGGCTGCGGCGGAATGCGATCATGGTGCCACCGAGCGGCGCGGCTTGTGCCACATAATCGTCGATGTCGTTTTTACTGCGCAGCAGGCGCAGTTGCCCGCCTTCCTGGTGCCACTCGCGGTTGAAGTAGAACAAGACCGTGATGACTTTGCTCCAGTGATCGGTATGGATATTGCCGTCACTCATTTCCGAATACTTGCGCACGGTGACGGTTTTTTCGGCGTTGTCCAGGGTCACATCGAACTTGCGTTCGACGGCCGCCTGGAATTCCGCGCTGTCGATTTCATCCAGCAACTGCTGGAAGGCCGGGCCGTAGTCGAGATCCCCGGGTTTGAAGTTGGCGGGGATGTCGATGGCCGGGTAGTCGTTGTTG
>JASFNS010000036.1:0-10082 GCA_050116915.1 Thiogranum sp.
GACCACCGAGGCGCTGGCCGAGGGGCTGCGCGGCATGTCCGATGACATCCGCGTGCTGCCCAACTATCTGGACGACTCGGTATGGCAGGGTTTGAGCTCGGAAAGGCACGTATCGCGCAGGCCGCGGGTTGGGTGGGCCGGGGCGCAACAGCATCTGGGCGACCTGGAGATGATCGAACAAGTCGTGAGGGATACAGCTGAGGAAGTGGACTGGGTGTTTTTCGGCATGTGTCCTGACTGCCTGCGTCCCTATGTCAGGGAGGTGCACGACGCTGTGCGTTTCGAAAGCTATCCCGGGCAGCTTGCCGCGCTGAACCTTGACCTGGCTGTCGCACCGTTGGAGCACAATCGTTTCAACGAGGCGAAGAGCAATTTGCGGCTTCTGGAATATGGTGTACTCGGCTGGCCCGTTGTGGCGTCGGATATCGAGCCCTACCGGGACGCCCCGGTTTGCCGGGTTCCGAATCAGCCGCGCGCCTGGATAAACGCCATACGCGAGCGCGTTAACGATGTCGAGTCGGCGTGGCGGGAAGGTGATCGCCTGCGTAACTGGGTCCGGGAAAACTGGATGCTGAGTCAGCACCTGGAGGCGTGGGAGCAGGTCCTTGGCAAGCCGGATACGGCGCCGGCAAGCAAAGTCGGGAACCGTCTGGCAACGGCATAGTTTTGGCGGTTGCGTGCCGCGGCGTTGCCCGGACGCGCTGTCAGCGGCGCCGGGTAGGGGTTCGTATCACGCTGAAAAAAAACATTAAAAGCAGTCAGAAGTGCGCACGCGACAGTCGCTCCGCGGTGCCTAAAGATTCACTGCCGATGAACGCTAACCTCAACGGAAGCGGTGAATACCAAACCGATGGTATATCCGCTAATCATAACAAGGCGATGGCCCCCATCCATGTGATATCGGGTCCAGCGTCTTTAAGAAATTAGGAGTGTTTATCATGGCTTTGACCATTAACACCAATATTGCTGCGCTGAACGCACAGCGCAATCTGAGTACCTCCCAGGGGACCCTGGAAACCTCCCTGCGCCGCCTGTCTTCCGGTATGCGCGTCAGCAGCGCCAAGGATGATGCTGCCGGTCTTTTCAGTATCCAGAAAATGACCGCCGATATTCGCGGTCTGAACCAGGCTGTGCGTAATGCCCAGGACGGTATCTCGCTCGGTCAGACCGGCGAAGGCGCCATGGATCAGATCCAGGCCGCCCAGCAGCGTATTCGTGAAATTGCGGTTCAGTCTGCAAACGCCACTGTCGAGGACCGTACCGGTCTTCAGGCCGAGGTCGACCAGCTGACTCAGGAGATTTCGCGTGTTGTCGCCACGACCCAGTTCAACGGCACCCAGCTGCTCGACGGCAGCGCCGGTACGCTGACTTTCCAGATCGGCCAGGATGGCACGGCCTCCAACCAGATCAGCGTCAGCGGTGTCGACCTGACGGGTCTCAATACCTACAACGCAACCCTGACGGCTACCGGTACTGTTGACGTCAGCACCGCCGCTGCCGCGTCGGCTGCCATCGCCAGTGTCGATACCGACATCGACAGCGTGTCCACGAACCGTGCTACCTTCGGTGCCGTGCAGAACCGTTTCGAATCGGTCGTCGTCAACCTGACCACCTATTCCGAAAACCTTTCTGCGGCACGAGGTCGTATCCAGGATGCGGACTTCGCCAAGGAAACGGCGAATCTGACACGGTCGCAGATCCTGCAGCAGGCCGGCGTAGCCATTCTGGCGCAGGCCAACCAGTTGCCGCAGGCGGCACTGCAGCTGCTGCGTTAACAACAGCAGAACGTTTAGACAAGCCAGGGAAGGGGGGTGCAGGGATGCGCCGCCCTCCCGGTTTATTTGACAGGTAGGTGATTTATGTCATCCGATTCCATTACACCTGTGCAGAATCCGGAAACAGCCCGCCTGCAGCGGATGCAGACACTCGGTAGCAGTGAACAGCTTGGTAAGCCACAGCGCGTACCAGATGGCCAACTGCAGCGGCAGGCTTCGGCCGCGGGCGGTCAGGATTTGCCGTTAAACCAGAAGCAGCGGGTCGCGGGGCAGACGCCGGTCGACCAGGTCGAGTCGGCGGTCAGCCAGATCAGCGATTTTGTACAGAATTTCCAGCGTGACCTGGTGTTCAGTATCGACAAGGATAGCGAACGCCTGGTAGTGAAAGTTATTGATTCTGAAACACAAGAAGTGATTCGTCAGATTCCGTCCGAAGAAACGTTGCGGATTGCCAAACGTCTGGATGCCGCGGACAGTCTGATTTTTCGCGAACAGGCATGACAGCTGGCATTGCTCTTGCTTTGTAGCAGGTCAGTCATGAGTCGTTACGAGGTTCCAGCAGTATGATCAGCGCACCCGGCGTGGGTTCCGGCCTAGACGTTAACTCCATCGTTTCGCAGTTGATGGCGGTTGAGCGTCAGCCGCTTAATCGCCTGGAAGCGGACAAGCGGGGCCTGCAGGCCCAGTTGAGTGCGTTTGGTAAGCTGAAAAGCGGCTTGTCAACTTTTCAGAGTGCGCTGTCGGGCCTGAAGTCGCTGGATGCCTTCAAGTTGTTCACGGCAACATCCAGCGATGAAACGGCCTTCACGGCGACCGCCGACAGCAATGCCGCGATCAGCACCAACAGCATCGACGTGGTGCAGCTTGCGGTCGCTGACAAGCTGGCGTCCCAGGCCATTGCCGATACCGGCACGACCACCCTTGGTGGCAGCGGCGACCAGATGACGATCACCGTCAACGGCAACGCATTCGTGGTCAACGGTGGCGGCATGACCTTGTCACAGCTGCGCGACGCCATCAATTCCGATCCCAACAACGTCGGTGTTTCGGCGAGCATTATTTCGGAAACCGCTACCAGCAATCGCCTGGTGCTTACCTCCAATGAAACCGGCACCGCGAACAGTATCAGCACGACGTTTACAGGTACGCTTGGCACGGATCTCGGATTGACTCAGATCACGCCGCCCAAAGACGCCCAGATAACCATCGACAACACCTTTACGGTGACGCGTTCCTCGAACGTCATCAGCGATGCCTTGAGTGGCGTGACACTGACGCTGAAGGCCCCGACTACAGCCACGGCGACGCTGGCTGTCGACCGGGACGTAGAGGGCATAAAAGCCAATGTGCAGACCTTTGTCGATGCCTATAACGAACTCAAGACAACGATGGACGGCCTGTCCGGCGCAGGCAATGATCTGGAAGCCGACAGTACCTTGCGAAGCATACAAAACCAGATGCGCGGGGTATTCAACACGGCGCCGTCGGGTCTGACAGGCAGCTATAACTTTCTGGCCGAAATCGGCGTTTCCTTCCAGAAGGACGGGACGCTGTCGGTCGACAGTTCCGCTCTGGATACCGCGATAGCCACTGACTTTTCCGGTGTCGCTGACCTGTTTGCCAATGATAACCAGGGTTACCTGTTTCGACTTGACAGCGTGATCACCGGGTTTGTGCAGACGAGCGGACTGATCAACACCCGCGAAGACGGGTTGAATACCCGCATCAGTACCACTGACAAACGTATCAGCGACCTGGAATACCGGCTACAGCTACGCGAGGACGGGTTGCGCAGACAGTTCACATCGCTAGACGAGCTGATAGGTCAGTTGAATGGTACCAGCCAGTTTTTGACCAAGCAGCTGGCGGCGTTGCCAGGATCCACCGGATAAGCAAGAGCTGAGGCAAGCCAGTCGGGAACCAGCAGCAGTTATCGAGGACACAGGAATGAGTTTTGGGAATGTTCGCAGCGCACTGAATGAGTACAGCCAGACGGCCGTACAGACGGGCATCGAGTCGGCCAGTCCGCACCGGCTTATACAGATGTTGATGGAAGGCGCCCTGGCCAAGATTGCGGTGGCAAAGGGCCACATGGAACGGGCGGAAATTCGCGAAAAGGGCGAGCAGATCGGCTGCGCCATTTCCATCCTCGAAGGGCTGAAGACCAGTCTGGACCACGACAAGGGTGGCGAGATCGCGCGCAACCTGGAAGACCTGTACATGTACATGGAGCGGCGGTTGATCGAAGCCAATCGCGGCAACGACACCAGTCTCCTGGACGAGGTATCGGATTTGCTCAAGCAGATCAAGGAAGCCTGGGAAGCGATCGCCGAACAGGCGGCGAGCCAGGAGCCCGCGGCCTGATCGCGCGGCATCGATGGGAGACAGACAGTATGGAAACGCGTCGCAGCGAGCAGTTGAAGGACATTATCGCTCTCAGCCAGCAGATGCTGGAGAATGCCCGCGCCCTGCAGTGGGACAGCGTGGCGGAACTCGAGGGCAGGCGCAAGGAACTGGTCATAGAGTGTTTCCGTTGCCCGACGAGCGAACAGGATGCACCGGCGGTTGCCGACTGTATCAGGGAGATTCTGCGTCTCAACCAGGAAATCACCCTGCTCGGCGGTGACTGCAGGGGGCGGCTTGCCGCGGAAATCCACACCCAGCAAGTCGGGCGGGCTGTGTCCGCCGCCTATCTGAACTGTTCCGGCTGACAGCCGGGGCAGCGTTCCGGGATTGTTTCCACGTGCGTTCGCCCGGCGGGCCCTCACCGGGTCCGCGCTCCAGTAAAAACCCCCTGAACTTTAACTGGACTTTACTTGTTTTTTGGGGCCGCCCAGGCAGTTCCCGCGTCAATTCTTTCCTCAGTCTGCGCTGTCCAACCCCGGGCGTCGCCAGTATATCCAGTTGAATCAGTGAGATGTGCGGGGTTTTCGCCTCACCGCCACTATGACAAAATTTTGACAACGTCGTTCAAGAGTGCTTAACTGTGCGTGGACGGTAACTTTCCGGCCAATCAATCACGAGAAACATACCAGTCAGGCAACACATCGATGGGGGAAAGCCAGGTGTCAATCAGTGAGCCCAAAGTACTCATTATCGAGGCCGACATTGAGCGTGGCCGCGAGCTCGAGTCGGTGCTGCGGTTTATCAATTACGAGCCGGTTCTGACTACCGACTGCGGTGACTGGAAGTCCAGTATCGATGACGTTCAGGATGTGCTCGCTGTTCTGGTCGGTAGCTGCAAGACCGACAAGGTGCTGCAGAAGCTGTTAAAAGAGGTGCACGACCTTGACGAGCACCTGCCGATTTTCCTGCTGGCCGAAAAGAACAAGGAACTCACGGTTGCCATCGAGCCCGCGTCCTGCATCCTCGGCCGCGTGGAATTACCGGCCCACTACACCCAGCTGACCAGCGCGCTGCACCAGGCCGAGGTGTATCGCGAAACCCAGGCCGACGGCTCGCAGCAGCGACCGGTTGATCTGTTCCGCAGCCTGGTAGGTACCAGCCGCGCCGTGCAGATGGTGCGCAAGCTGATCCAGCAGGTGGCGAACTCCGAAGCCAACGTATTGATCCTCGGTGAATCGGGCACCGGCAAGGAAGTGGTTGCGCGCAACCTGCACTATTACTCCAACCGTCGTGACAAGGCATTTGTCCCGGTGAATTGCGGTGCAATCCCCAGTGATCTGCTCGAATCCGAACTTTTCGGTCACGAGAAAGGCGCCTTCACCGGTGCCATCAGTGCGCGCCAGGGACGTTTCGAACTCGCTGAACACGGGACCTTGTTCCTCGACGAAATCGGCGACATGAGCCTCAATATGCAGGTCAAGCTGCTGCGCGTGCTGCAGGAGCGCACCTTCGAACGCGTCGGCAGTAACAAGAGTATCGAAGCCGATGTGAGGATTATCGCGGCCACGCACCGTGACCTCGAGGAGGCGATCACCGACGGCAAGTTCCGCGAAGACCTGTTCTACCGGTTGAATGTTTTTCCTATCGAAATGCCGCCACTGCGCGACCGGGTCGAGGATGTTCCGCTGCTGGTCAACGAACTCATTCGCCGTATCGAGCACGAGAAACGCGGGTCGGTACGTCTCACCCAGGGCGCCATCCTGGCGCTGTGCCAGTACAACTGGCCGGGCAACGTACGCGAACTGGCAAATCTGGTCGAACGCCTGGCCATCCTGTACCCGTTCGGCGTTGTCGATATCGGCGATCTGCCGGAGAAGTTCCAGACCGATACGATTGCCCCCGAAACCGCGCGGCTCAGCGAGGAAATACTCGCCAGTGCCCAGCCCATGCAGTACCAGCTCGAGGCCGAGCCACGCCTGCCGCGCGGTGGCCTGGATTTGAAGGAGCACCTGAGCAATCTCGAAGTCGGCTTTATCAAACAGGCTTTGGACGACGCCAACGGCGTGGTCGCGCAGGCCGCCAAGCGACTCGGCATGCGCCGTACCACGCTGGTCGAAAAATTGCGCAAATACGGTCTGCAGCGTTCGGATAGTCCGTCGGGAATTTGACGAGCCCACATCAGGGTTCTACCAATCTACTGTTTTAACTGGAATTTACATTCCAGGCATACTCCTTGCTTTGTAAGCGATGGGCGCCAAAGCCCCGTGTAACAAGCATCAGGAGTATGCCGCTTCATGAGCCAGACGGCTGCCAGCCAACAACAACTGCAAGACGCATTCGAACTGTTCAACCAGGTTTCTGAACAGCTCGCCGGCTCCTATGCGGCGCTGCAGCAAAAGGTCGTCAGCCTGAACCAGGAACTGGCGGCGGCGCGGAGCGAGCGACGGCAGTTGCTTGCCGACATCCGCGGTCTGCAACAGGAAGCCTCGCGCAGCCAACGCCTGTCGAGCATGGGCGAAATGATGGCCCGGTTGGCGCATCAGGTTCGTACCCCCTTGTCCACCGCTTTGCTCTATGCCTCGCAACTCAAGCAGACGAATCTCCCCCGCGATCAGCACGATTGTTTTGTCGACCGCCTGCTGGTGGGGCTGAGACACCTTGATCACATGGTCAACGACATGCTGGTGTTCACCCGCGGCGGCCAGGGTGGCGAAGAGCGGGTCGATGTTGCCGCCCTGCTTGAGCAGGTACAGCAGTCGCTGCAACCGCGCCTGGATGCCTGTGGCGTACGCTGGTGTGTCTCCGGCAAGGCGCCGTGTCCCGTGCAGGGGCAGGGTGAGATGCTGGCCAGTGTTCTCACCAATCTGGTCAACAACGCACTGGATGCCTGTGGCGATGGCGCGTGCCTGGAATGGCAGATCGGTGTTGCAGGAAGCGACCTGCTGCTGGCACTGCAGGACAATGGTCCGGGTATCGCCGAAGACCTTCACGAACAGATTTTCGATCCCTTTTTTACCACGCGCGTTAACGGCACCGGGCTGGGACTCGCCGTCGTGCGCGCTGTCATTGCGGCGCATCGCGGTGATATCGAACTCGATGCGGATTATAAGGACGGAGCGCGGTTCGTCATTCGGCTGCCCCTGTACCAGATCCCGCAACATCTTCCCAGCGAGCGTTTGAAGCAACGGCAACAGGCGGCGATTGCCAATTCGAGGTGTGTGTAATGAGTCAACCGACGGTCCTGATAGTAGAAGACGATGCGGCTTTGCGCGATGCCTTGTGCGCCACGGTCCAACTGGCCGGGTTCGGTGTCGAAGCGGCGGAGAACGGGTCGCAGGCCATGCAGCTGGTTGAAAGCAGCGCCTACAGCCTGATCGTCAGTGACGTGCAGATGGAGGGCGTGGATGGGCACACCTTGTTGCAGAAAGTGAAATCCAGTGTTCCGGAGTTGCCGGTGGTGCTGATGACCGCCTACGGCACCATTGAGCAGGCGGTCGACGCCATGCGCGCCGGTGCCGCTGATTACCTGGTCAAGCCGTTCGAGGCGGAAGTGCTGGTGGATATGATCCGGCGCTATCTGCCGGAGGCCGGCGATGACCCGGAGGTTGTCGCAGAAGACCAGGCGACACGCAAACTCGCGCACCTCGCACGCCGCGTGGCCGCGACCGATGCCACGGTGATGATCAGTGGCGAGTCGGGTGTCGGCAAAGAGGTGTTCGCGCGTTTGATTCATCGCCACTCGGCACGCGCGAATGGGCCGTTTGTCGCCATCAACTGCGCCGCTATTCCGGAAAACATGCTGGAGGCATCGCTGTTCGGCTACGAAAAGGGTGCATTCACCGGCGCCTACCAGGCCCACGCCGGCAAATTTGAACAGGCTCAGGGTGGCACGCTGCTGCTCGACGAGATTTCTGAAATGGACCTGGGCCTGCAGGCCAAATTACTGAGAGTGCTGCAAGAGCGCGAAGTGGAGCGCCTCGGCGGCAAGGACGTTATCTCGCTGGATGTGCGCGTGCTGGCAACCACCAACCGCAGTATGCGTGAAGAGGTGGCCGCGGGGCGTTTCCGCGAAGATTTGTTTTACCGCCTGAACGTCTTCCCGCTGCACCTGGTGCCGTTACGCCAGCGCAAAGCCGACATTCTGCCGCTGACCAACCGCTTGATCCGCAAGTACTCGCCCGAGGGCCGGTGCGTGCCACATCTTTCCAAGCAGGCGCAGCAGAGTTTGCTGGAACACCGCTGGCCGGGGAATGTACGCGAACTGGATAACGTGATCCAGCGGGCCCTGATCCTGTTGAATGGTGACCAGATCGAAGTCAGTGACCTGTGTTTCGAGCAGGATGTCTCGATTGAACACCGGCCGGCCGTCGACAGCGTCGCGACGGGTGAGCCGGCGGGCGAGTGCCTGGACGGCGGGCTGAAATCCCGCGAGTTTGAACTGATTCTGAATGCCCTGCGCGACCACGGCAGCCGCAAGGAGGCCGCCGAACGGCTGGGTATCAGTCCGCGCACCTTGCGCTACAAGCTGGCGCGCATGCGTGAACAGGGTATACCGGTACCGGCATAAGGAGACCTGAGATGACTGACATAAGCAGCATAAACCAGGTATTGGCGGAAATGCGGCGGCTGACCGCCGCAGCGCAAAGTGCACCGCTGGACAATACCGACAAGATGCAAGGCGCGGGAGCGGACTTTTCCGCGCTGTTGAAACAATCGATAGACCAGGTCAATGACACCCAGAAAGCGGCCGGCAAGCTCTCCGAAGCTTTCAGCGCCGGCGATCCAAACATCGATGTTGCCGAAGTGATGGTCGCCCTGCAGAAGGCGGGAGTCGCATTTCAGGCCATGACCGAAGTCAGAAACCGCCTGGTGACCGCTTACCAGGACATCATGAGCATGCCGGTATAGCCGGGCATAGGGCAGACACATGGCACTGGTGAAAGCAGAGACTGCACAGGGGTTCCAGAGCCTGCCGGCATTCCGGCAGATCGGACTGATGATGGGCCTGGCTGCCAGCGTGGCGCTTGGCGTAGCGGTGGTACTGTGGTCGCAGAACCCGAATTACACTGTGTTGTACGCCAATCTCGGCAGCAAGGACGCGGGGCAGGTGGTTGATGCCCTGCAGAAGTCGGGTATCCAGTTCAAGGTGGACGAAGCCACCGGTGCGGTCATGGTGGAAAGCGGCAAATTGCAGCATGCCCGCATGGAGCTCGCCAAGGATGGCCTGCCGGAAGGTAATGCCATGGGCTTCGAGCTGCTGGAGAAGGAACAGGGCTTCGGTACCAGCCAGTTCATCGAGACGGCGCGTTTTCAGCGGGCGCTTGAAGGCGAACTGGGACGCACGATCGCCACGCTGCGCAATGTCGATACCGCCCGCGTGCACCTGGCGATACCCAAACGCTCGGTGTTTTTGCGCGACCGTTCCGAGCCCACCGCGTCGGTGATGGTCGACCTGTATTCCGGCCGCAGCCTGGATGAAGAGCAGGTCGCGGCCATTGTTCACCTGGTCTCGTCGAGCGTCCCGCACCTGAAACCCGAGAACGTCACGGTCGTCGACCAGGGCGGCAAACTGCTAAGCAGTGGCGCGGCCGACAAAGGCATGGCGCAAACCTCCACCCAGTTTGCGTACAACCGCAAACTGGAAATGACCTATGCCGAGCGTATCCGTCAGCTGCTCGAACCGATTGTGGGCGCCGGGCGCGTCAGGGCCAGCGTAAACGCCGAGCTCGATTTTACCGTCACCGAGCGTACCCAGGAGAGTTTTAACCCGGATCTGCCGGCGCTGCGCAGCGAGCAGGTGAGCGAGGATCACTCGGAACGTTCGGATGTTGCCTCGGGTGTGCCGGGCGCGCTGAGCAACCAGCCGCCGGAAGGCGCCCAGTTGCAGCAGCCGGGCGACCCCGCGGCCCGCGACAATGCCGCGCCAGGCGTGCCGCAGAGCAGCAGCAAACGCAGTGTGCG
>JASFNS010000037.1:0-10040 GCA_050116915.1 Thiogranum sp.
CTGGTGGCGGAGCGGCTTTCCGCGCGGGTCCGTGACCCGCGCGTCCGCCGACTGGCCGGTTTGCTGGTGATCGGTTTCGGTGTGTTTTCCCTGTATCAGCTTACTCGGTAAAGAACTGCTGCTTGAAGTTGACCTCGTAGCTTTCCTTTTGTCCTTCGGGTTTGACGTTCACATGGAAGCGCAGCGTCTCCTCGTTAGTGATAGGGAAGTCGCCGATATAGTAGATGGCGGGGCCTTCGCGTACCTCGCGCAGGCTGATGGTGCGCTTCTGACCGGTGAGGTTGGTGGCTTCTGCAGCGACGCTGGCTGCTGCCGGCTTGCCGGCGGTCCCCAATGTTTTATAGAGCACCGCGATGTTGATCATGCCGCGGTTCTTGCTGCGCTTGATACCGTATTCGCGGGTGGCCGCGGGCGGGAGATAGGTAGTGTTAAGGGCGTTAAAATGGACCACGTAGTCGCCGAAATCCTGCGAATTTTCCGCAAAGCTGGCGCCGCTAACGGCGATCAGGAGGCTGAACAGAAACGGCATCATGTTTTTCTTATGCATACGACATCTCCTTCTGATGATTCAGTAGTTCCACACACACTATAGACCAAACCGGGAAGGGTGAGTTGCAGCAGACGGAAAAAAACCGCCTGAGCGCTTCAGGCGGCTTCCGGATATGGCGACGTGCTGCAGCGCAGGCAGGCGCCGCGGGTTGCGCGTTAGACGGCGGCTTCCGCCGGCACTGATTTGTCTGGACGGGCACGGTTGACACGCTTCTGGCGTGATGAGCCCGGACCCAGCGCATGGCGCAGCTGCTGCAGGGTGTCCAATTGCTGCCTGGTCTCACGCAGATGGGCATCGAGTTCCTTGATGCGGCTATCCAGCGTATCGCGTGACTCGCTGATGCGGCGCAGCGTTTCCAGGCGTTTCTCCATGGTCGCCTTGTGCTCCTTGATCTGCCTGACCAGCGGGTTCATGACTTCCTTCAGCCAGACATTGGCATCCTGGTTGGCCTTGAAAAACAGGCTGCGGGCGTGGCTCACCAGAGAGATGAAAAACTTCTTGATGACAAACGACTGCTCGGTCATGGTGGTAACCGGGCTGCGTCTGAAAGCTTCCGCCTCCTGGTAGAGCCGTTCCAGCTCGGTGGAATACGCGGCCGTGGAAAACTGTTTCGGCGTGATCTGCGGCAGGTCGTGTTCCTCGTGGAATTTCTTGTAGGTTGCGCGGATCAGCATGCGTGTCTGTTCGGCGTGCCCGCTGACCTGTTCCATGGCATCCCGGGCGCCGTCAAAAAACGTTTCCATCCCGCGCTTCATGCCCGCGGTGGTCCAGCTGTGGGTCATGGTTTCGCGGGTCTTGCTGATCAGCCGGTCCACGGCATCCATGCTCAGCGCCTCGAGCATGTTCCGCGCCTGGTTCTGCAAAAGTCGACGACTGTTCTGAAAGCTTTCCACGTTACGCAGGTAGGCCGCCTGTTCTTCGCGCGATTTGTTCATGAGGTGCATGATGACATCGGCATTCTTGCCGCGCAGCGAGCGCAGTTCGGCCAGTTGTTTGCCGGTTTCCAGTTTGCGGGTCTCAAGAAACTGAAGGTTCTCGTCAATCATGCCGCCGATTTGTGACACCAGTGTCTCGCGCACAATGTCCTGCTTGTGCGGCAGGACAGTTTCGGTAAGAAAGGCTTCCAGTTCATCCAGACGACTGTCGCGCAGCAGGGTGGCGTCATTGCGTACTTTGGCAATCAGGCCTTTCTGCGCGGAAATGGGGAATACCCTGGCGACGTCGACCTGTAACTGCTCGGCTGTCGCCTGACGCTGGGCCGCGATACTCGCGGTGATACTGGAGGACTCCTTGAGTTCGTCCCAAAGGGTGTCGATTTTGTTCAGCACCACCACCAGGTTCTTGTCGGACTGGCTGTGCAACGGGCGCACATGGTGCTGCCACATTTCCATGTCGCTGCGGGTGACGCCGGTGTCGGCCCCCAGCAGGAACATTACCGCCTGGGCCGAAGGCAGCATGTTGAGCGTCAGTTCGGGTTCATTGCCCATCGCATTGAGGCCCGGTGTATCCAGCACGACCAGTCCCTGTTTCAGGAAGTCGTGGGGGAAGCTGATCAGCGCATGCCGCCACAGCGGAATCTCGACCTGCGCCGGTGTTGTCCCGTGTGCACGGAAGTAGGGGTCGCTGGTTTCGTCATACAGGCCCAGTTCACGGGCCCGCTGTACCGGCACCTGCTTGGTCTTGATGACCTCATGGAGGGCTTGTGAGACCTGTTCGGGATTGCCGACGTCGAGCGGAATCTGGGTCCAGTGAATCGGCTCATGCCTGTAGTCGGCGATACTCTGTTCCTGTGCGCGGGTCTCGATCGGCAGCAGGTGGATGTATGCGGCCTTGCGCTCGTGGTCGTAGAACAGCTCGGTCGGGCACATGGTGGTGCGCCCGGCTTCCGATGGCAGCAGCCGTTTGCCATAGTGGGCAAAGAACAGTGCATTGATCAGTTCGGTTTTCCCACGCGAAAACTCTGCGACAAAGGCGATCGTCAGACGATCCTTGCGCAGCGCGTCCATGGCTTCGAAGATCCGGAACTCCTGGTCGGGGGAAGCCATATCGTGGTCTTCCAGCCAGGCCTGATAATTCGAGACCGTGTTGATAAGGTCATCGCGCCAGGCGCTGTAGGATTGTAGGCCTTGATCGAGCTGGTCCTGCTTCATGCAACGTTTCCCGCGGGTTATCTTGTTCTCGCCATCATTCGGACAGGGTCGCGCCCGAGGCACACCCGATTCTCCTAGCGGCCGCTGCAGTCGGGCCTTTAGACGGATTATTAATGGGTTAGCGAATGTCTAGGGTAGCGAGCCGGATGCGGGGGCGGTGTGACTCTGTTCACGAATCTGGCGCGTCTATGCCCGCGGGCAGAGATTGCGGATTTTCGATACGCACGCGCTTGTTGCGCCCCGTGTCACCGCTCAGGATAGTCACTTGCCCGGGTGCCACAGCGCAGGATTTTGCCAGGAATTTCAACAGGGCCCGGTTGGCCTTGCCCTCTACCGGCGGTGCGGTCAGGCGGATTTTCAGCCGGTCGCCGAGAACGCCGGCAATTTCGTCGCGGCTGGATCGTGGCTGGACGCGGACATTGATGATCAGTGCGCTGTCCTGCCAGCTGTACCAGTCGGCGCACATACGCGCCGGTCAGTGTGCCAGCGAATACAGGGGGGGAAGTAGCAGCATCTTGGCGAGCTGTATGCCGAGTAATGCCACCAGCGGCGACAGGTCCAGCCCGGAGATGGGCGGAATCAGCCGCCGACACGGCCTCAGTACCGGTTCGGTCAGGCTGTAGAGCAGCGAAATCACCGGGTTATAGGTGCCGGGGTTGACCCAGCTGATAACCACCTGGACCAGAATGGAGAACAGCAGGACGTTGAGAAACAGGCCGATCAGTTCGGCAACCGACAGGATCAGCAGGGCCCCGATGGACACACCGCCGCCACGCAGCAGCGCAATCAGGTAAAAAGACAACATCTGCAGCGCCAGCATCAGCACCAGTGCGCTCGTGTCCAGCTTGCCGACGCTGGGCAGGATGCGACGCATAGGCCGCAGCGGCGGGTTGGTGACCTTCACCAGGAACTGGCTGACAGGATTGTAGAAATCCGCCCGCACCGCCGCCAGCAGGAAGCGCAGCATCACGGTAAGAATATAGAGTCCGAACAGGGTGTTGATCAGGAATTCGACGGGGTTGGTAACGTAACTGCTACCCATCAGTCGGCTCCGAATTGGCGTGCCAGTTCGCGGGAGCGGTCGCGCGCGGCGGTCAGGGCTTTATTAAAAAGGGCGCCGAGTTTTCCGTTTTCCAGTACTTCCAGGGCTTTTTCGGTGGTACCGCCGGGCGAGGTGACGCGCTGGCGCAAAACAGCCGCTTCATCGCTGCTTTCCAGCGCCATTTTGGCCGCCCCGAATGCTGTCTGCAGGGCCAGTAACTTTGCCGTTTTTGCCGGTAAACCAAGCTGTTGCCCGGCTGTCTGAAGTGCCTCGATAACCAGGAAGAAGTACGCCGGCCCACTGCCCGACAGGGCGGTAACCGCATCCATGAGATCTTCCTCGTCGACCCACAGCGCGAGGCCAACCGCCCTGAGAATGTTCTCGGCGACATCCTTCTGCTGGGACGAAACCGCCGCGGTGGCGAACATGGCCGTCGCGCCGCTCTGTACCAGCGCCGGCGTGTTGGGCATGCAACGGACCAGCGGGCAGGCGCCTCCCAGCCAGCGCTGCATGTCGCCGGTACGGATACCGGCTGCGACAGAGATGATCAGGGGCTGCTGTTTCTGTGCCGCTGCCGCCAGGTCGAGCGCGACGCCACGCATAATCTGCGGCTTGACCGCCAGCACAACGACGTCGCTGTCTGCCGCGACCCGAGCATTGTCGGTGTCGGTATGGACCTGGAAGCGCGTCGTGACCGCGCTGAGCTGGCTGGTGTCGGGATCCGCGACGGAAATACTGCCCGGATCCCAGCCGTCGGCGATCAGTCCGCCGATCAGGCTGCGGGTCATGTTGCCGGCGCCGATAAAAGCGAGTCGGGTATGTTTCATGGCGCAGACGATACAGGATGACAAACGCCTGAGACAAGAGTGCCGGCCGGCGGTGGCGCTGCGGGCTTCGCCGTGGAGCCGGGGGCGCGGCTTTGCTTCCGACGCCGTTTTGGGTTGAAATGCAGCCGCTACAGCCCGCCCGGCCGTTAAGTTCTCGGGCGGGCTGACGATATGGAACTTCGGAACTCTATATAAAGGGAAAGCGCATGGATATTGCCGAGTTACTCGCCTTCAGTGTCAAGAACAACGCCTCGGACCTACACATTTCCGCGGGCCTGCCACCCATGATTCGTGTCGACGGCGACATACGCCGCATCAATGTGCCTGCGCTGGACCATAAGACGGTCCACGGTCTCATTTACGACATCATGAACGACAAGCAGCGTAAGGACTACGAGGAATTTCTGGAGACCGACTTTTCCTTCGAGATTCCCAATCTGGCGCGTTTCCGCGTCAACGCCTTCAACCACAATCGCGGCGCCGGCGGGGTATTCCGTACCATTCCCTCGACCATCCTGACGCTCGAAGAGCTCGGGTGTCCGGCGACATTCAAGGATATCGCCGATCAGCCACGCGGCATCGTGCTGGTGACCGGCCCGACGGGTTCGGGCAAGTCCACCACGCTGGCGGCGATGATGGACCACGTCAACAACGAGCGATTCGAGCATATCCTGACCATCGAAGATCCGATCGAGTTCGTGCACGAAAGCAAGAAGTGTCTGGTCAACCAGCGCGAGGTGCACCGCGACACGCACGGCTTCAACGAGGCGCTGCGCTCGGCACTGCGTGAAGACCCGGATATCATCCTGGTCGGCGAAATGCGCGACCTGGAAACCATTCGCCTGGCCCTGACGGCGGCCGAAACCGGTCACCTGGTGTTCGGCACGCTGCATACCAGCTCCGCTGCCAAGACCATCGACCGTATTATCGACGTCTTCCCGGCCGCCGAGAAAACCATGGTGCGCTCCATGCTGTCCGAATCGCTACGCGCGGTTATCTCCCAGACGCTGTTGAAGAAGACCGGTGGCGGGCGTATTGCGGCCCACGAAATAATGATCGGTACGCCGGCGATCCGCAACCTGATCCGCGAAGACAAGGTCGCGCAGATGTACTCGGCTATTCAGACCGGCCAGTCCGTGGGTATGCAAACGCTGGATCAGAACCTGCAGGATCTGGTGGCGCGTGGCCTGGTGAGTCGGATCGACGCCAAGTCCAAGGCAATGAACAAAGAAATGTTCCGCTGATTGAGGCTGTACGATGGATTTCAACTCTTTACTCAAACTCATGGTTCACAAGGGCGGCTCCGACCTGTTCATCACTGCGGGGATGCCCCCGAGCATGAAGGTCAACGGGCGCATAAAGCCGGTGTCGCAGTCAACGCTGACGCCGGAGCAGGCGCGCGAAGTGGTGCTCAGCGTCATGACCAGCGAGCAGCGCAAGGAATTCGACCGTAGTCACGAGTGCAACTTCGCCATCAGCGCCACCGGGGTGGGGCGTTTCCGTGTCAGTGCTTTCTATCAGCGCAACCACTGTGGCATGGTGTTGCGGCGTATCGAGACCACTATTCCAACCGTCGAAGAGCTGACCCTGCCGCCCATTATCAAGAACCTGGCCATGACCAAGCGCGGCCTGATTATCTTCGTGGGCGCAACCGGTACCGGTAAATCCACCTCGCTGGCCTCGATGATCGGTTATCGCAACCACAACAGTACCGGGCATATCATTACGATCGAAGACCCGATCGAATATGTGCATCAGCACGCGGGCTGTATCGTGACGCAGCGTGAAGTCGGCATCGACACCGATTCATTCGACACGGCGCTGAAGAACACCTTGCGTCAGGCGCCGGATGTTATCCTTATTGGCGAGATTCGTACCCGCGAAACCATGGACCACGCGATCGCATTCGCTGAAACAGGCCACTTGTGCCTGGCGACCCTGCATGCCAACAATGCCAACCAGGCCATGGACCGCATCATCAACTTCTTCCCGGAGGAACGCCGCGACCAGCTGTTGATGGACCTGTCGTTGAACCTGAAGGCGATCCTGGCGCAGCAGTTGATTCCGACGCCCGATGGAAAGGGACGCCGTGTCGCGGTCGAGGTTCTGATCAACACACCGCTGGCGGCCGATATGATTCGCAAGGGCGAGGTCCACAAGCTCAAGGACCTGATGAAGCGCTCCAATCAGCAGGGCATGAAGACTTTCGACCAGGCGTTGTACGAGCTGTACCGCGAAGGCGAGATCACCCAGGAGGATGCAATTCACTACGCCGACTCGGCCAACGAAGTGCGCCTGATGATCAAGCTGAAGGATACCGAGGTCGACGCCAGCAATGCGCTGGAGGGCATCACGCTGGTCGAAACGCCCTGACGGTGATTCGCCCGGTGCGAAAACGCCGGCTTCGCCGTGCCTCTGCGGCCGTCGCTACCGGCGGTTTCTGCGCCGGGGTGTGCAGGCTTCAGGTGAAGACCGAGTAGGCATCGAATACCGGGCCGTCCACGCACACGCGCTTCATCGCCGGCCCGGTTTCGGTCTGCACCTGTACCACGCAGCCCGCACAGCCACCCACGGCGCAGGCCATGTATTCCTCCAGTGAAACCTGGCAGGGCAACGCATAGTCCCGCGCCAGTGTCGCCACGGCCTCCAGCATCGGATGCGGGCCGCAGCTGAAAATTTCCACGTCCTCTCGCTGTGCCTCGCTCAGGGTCTCCAGCCAGTAACGGGCAAGCTCGGTTATATAGCCTTCGAAACACCCGGGGTATCCCTGGAGACTCGCCAGTCTGCTGGGTAGTTCCCAGTCGTCCAGCAATGGCATGCAGCCGATGGTGCCGTCGGGCATGCCGGGTACCATGATCCGGGAGGGGCGTTGGCTGAACGGGAAAGGGACTTCCGAGCCCAGTAATATCAGCGGTGCATAACCGCCCAGCCGTTTCAGGTGTTCGGCGAGAAACACCATCGGCGGCATCCCGACGCCGCCCCCGAGTAGCAGCGCCCGAGGACGCTCCGGGTGCGGTGAAAACGGCTGGCCGATAGGGCCCAGCAGACTGATGGATTCGCCGACCGTGCGCCTGCTGAGCAGACCGGTGCCATGCCCGACTGCCTTGTACAGGAACTCCACCCAGCCCTGTGCGGCGTCCACGCGCATGATGGACAAGGGACGACGCATGGCCAGCAGGGGATCACAGCTCAGGTGAGCGAACTGGCCCGCCCTGGCGGTGGCGGCGCAACCGGGCGCGTGCACCCTGAGGATAAACTGGTTGCCGTCACAGGCTTCGTGTGACAGGACCTCGGCCGGCTCCAGTTCGATTGTGTCGCGGTGTGCGGGGTGTTTCATGCTTAGTCGCGGCTATAGATGATGTTGCCGTCGCGCAGGGTGTAGCGAGCCTGCCCGCGCATCTCCCAGCCGTGGAACGGGGTATTCTTGCCCATGCTGTTCATGCTGTTTTTGTCCAGGCGCCAGGCGGCGTCGGGGTCGAGGATGCAGATGTCCGCCGCCCGACCTATCCCCAGTTCGCCATAGGGCAGGTTGAGTATTTTCGCCGGTCCGCTGGTCACCCGTGCGATGGCGTCGTGCAGCAGCATATGATTTTCCGTCACCAGCTTGAGTGTCAGCGGCAACAGTGAATCCAGCCCCGAGGCGCCCGGCTCGGTCGCAGGGTACGGCGCCCACTTGGCATCCGGTTCATGCGGCTGGTGGTCGGAGCAGATAGCTGCGAGGGTCCCGCCCCTCAGCCCCTCGCGCAGGCCGTCGCGGTCCTCCTGGGTGCGCAGGGGCGGGATGAAGTGGTAGTCAGCGCCGAAATCGATGACATCCAGCTCGGTCAGGTAAAGATTGGGTACCGCCACGTCGGCGGTCACCGGGGCGCCATCGAATTGTGCGCGCGCCACCATGCGCACCGCCCGCTGCGTGGTGAGGCGCCCGAAATGGGCGCGGACGCCGGTTTGCTGGATCAGCGCCAGGTCGCGCGCCACCGCCACAGTTTCGGCGGCTTCCGGAATGCCCGGCAGTCCGAGACGGGTCGATACGTGTCCCTCGTGCATACAACCGTTGGCCGATAGCGCCGCATCGTCGGCGTGCAGGAATACCGTCAGGTCGAAGGTGGCGGCGTATTCGAAAGCGCGTCGCTGAATCAACGTCGAGGCCAGGGGACTGAGCGCGTTACTGACGCCGACACAACCGGCCTGCTTGAGCGCAAACATCTCGCTGAGGTGTTCGCCGTCAAGGTTCTGGGTCAGTGCCCCCAGTCCGACTACGCGGGCGCCGCCGGCCTGCTGGGCGCGGTGGTGGATCATCTCGATGACGGCCGGCGTGTCGATGACCGGGTTGGTATCCGGCGGACAACACAGCGTGGTGATGCCGCCCGCGGCCGCTGCGCGGCACTCGCTGTCTATGGTCGCCTTGAATTCCTCGCCCGGTTCGCGCAGGCGGGCGCACAGATCGATCAGGCCGGGCACGACCCACAGTCCGCTGGCGTCGAGTTCGATGTCGCTTGTGAATCCGTCCGGTGCGCCGCCGACAGCCGCGATTCGGCCGTCGGCGATATACAGATCCAGTTCGTCGTCGATGCGGTTGTGCGGGTCGATCAGTCTTCCGCCGGCAATTCTTATTCTGGGGCTAGGCATTGCTGTCCTGGGCGGGGTTTTGTTGCATGGCCATGGACATCACCGCCATACGCACGGCGATACCATAGGTGACTTGCCTCAGGATCACCGAACGCGAGCCGTCGGCAACCTGCGAGTCCATTTCCACTCCGCGGTTGATGGGGCCGGGGTGCATCACGGTAACGTCCGGCCGGGCCATGGAGAGCTTTTCCTCGGTCAGGCCGTAGAGCTGGTAGTACTCGTGCTCGCTTGGTAACAGGGCGCCCTGCATGCGTTCGTTTTGCAGGCGCAGCATAATCACCACGTCGACATCGCGCAGGCCCTCTCGCAGGCTGTGAAACGTGCGCACGCCGAGCGACTCGACGTGCGCAGGGATCAGCGTGCGCGGCGCGATAATGCGCACTTCGCCTGTATTGAGAAGGTTCAGGGCGTGGATCTGCGAACGTGCCACCCTTGAGTGGGCGATGTCACCGACGATGGCCACACGCAGGCGGCCGAAGTCCGCGCCTTTTTCCCGGCGGATGGTGAACATGTCCAGCATTGCCTGCGTCGGGTGCGCGTGCCGGCCGTCGCCGGCGTTAATGACGCTGACATGCGGTTGTGCGTGCCGGGCGAAAAAGTGCGCCGTGCCGCTGTCGCCGTGGCGCACCACGAACATATCGACGTGCATGGCCTCGAGGTTGCGCAGCGTGTCCAGCAGGGTTTCGCCCTTGATCGTGGCCGAGGCGTTGACGTTGATGTTCAGAACGTCCGCTGACAGTCGCTTGGCCGCAAGCTCGAAGGTGGTACGGGTGCGGGTGCTGGCCTCAAAAAACAGGTTGACGATGGTCTTGCCGCGCAGTAGCGGCACCTTTTTGACGGATTGC
>JASFNS010000038.1:0-9748 GCA_050116915.1 Thiogranum sp.
AGTCGTAAATTTCGGTGATGGTGCCGACAGTGGAGCGTGGATTGTGCGACGTGGATTTCTGCTCGATGGAAATCGCCGGCGAAAGGCCCTCGATATGGTCGAGGTCCGGTTTCTCCATCATCGACAGAAACTGACGCGCGTAGGCCGAGAGCGATTCGACGTAGCGTCGCTGACCCTCGGCGTAAATGGTGTCGAAAGCCAGTGACGACTTGCCCGAGCCCGACAACCCGGTGATGACAATCAGCTTGTCGCGCGGCAGGTCCAGGTCGACGTTTTGCAGGTTATGCGTGCGTGCGCCGCGGATACGGATACTGTCCATCTTGATTCCGGCTTAACATCGAACCTGCTACTATACTGCGTTTCGCAACCCTGACCAAAAGGAATCCCTGTCCGTGAGCACAGACCTTGATGCCGCTGCAGGCATGAGCCGCAACGAGGTACGTTCCGCCGCGTCCATGGCGGGCATTTATGCCCTGCGTATGCTGGGGTTATTTATGATTCTGCCGGTGTTCGCCCTGTACGCCGAGGAACTGCAGGGCGCGACGCCGGCGCTGGCGGGTCTGGCTATCGGCATCTATGGCATGACCCAGGCGCTGTTGCAGATCCCCTTCGGCCTGGTGTCCGATAAGATCGGGCGCAAGCCGGTGATCATCTTCGGGCTGCTGGTGTTTGCCCTGGGCAGCACGGTGGCTGCGAGTGCCGACACGATTGCCATGGTCATCGTCGGCCGTGCGCTGCAGGGTGCCGGCGCCATTGCCGCCGCTGTCATGGCGTTGACCGCCGACCTGATCCGTGAAGAGCACCGCGTCAAGGCCATGGCGATGATCGGCATGAGCATTGGCGCTTCGTTTGCGCTTGCCATGGTGCTGGGGCCTGTGCTCAACACCTGGATCGGTGTGCCGGGTATTTTCTGGTTGACCGCGGTTCTGGCGGTGGGCGGTATCGCCGTGATTGTGCTGATCGTGCCGACACCGGCCGTGAGCCGCGTACACCGCGACGCTGAGGCCGTGCCCGGGCAGTTTACCGCGGTGCTGCGTGATCCGCAGCTGTTGCGGCTCGATCTCGGCATCTTCTGCCTGCACCTGATTCTCACCGCCAGTTTCGTGGTGCTGCCTCTGGCGTTGCGCGACGTCGCCGGTCTGCCGGCTGCGCGTCACTGGGAGCTGTATCTGCCGGTGCTGGTCATGTCGCTGCCGATGGCAATACCCTTCATTCTGCAGGCGGAAAAACACCGGCGCATGAAACAGGTTTTTGTCGGCGCGGTTGCCGTCATCGCCGTCGCCGAGGCAGGACTCTCGGTACTGCACGGGAGCGTGTTGAGCATTGCCCTGTTGCTGTTCGTATTTTACTCGGCGTTCAACCTGCTCGAAGCCATCCTGCCGTCGTTGATCGCCAAGGTCGCACCCCCCGACCGTAAGGGTACGGCGATGGGGGTCTATTCCAGTTCCCAGTTTTTCGGCGCCTTCGTCGGCGGATCGGTGGGTGGCCTGCTCCATGGGCACTACGGTCTGGGCGCGGTATTCCTGTTCTGCTGCGCCGTGGCACTGTTGTGGCTGCTGGTCGCGGCCACCATGAAGAGCCCGCGTTACCTGGGTACGCGGGTTCTGCGGATCGGTCCCCAGGACGCCGCGAGTGCCCACAAGCTGGCTGAGCAGATCACTGCGGTGCGCGGCGTCGCCGAGGCCGTGGTGATTGCCGAGGATCAGGTCGCCTATCTGAAAATCGACCAGCAGGCACTGGACGAGACCGCCTTGAGGACCTTCGCGGTGCCCGGCGCCGACGCCTGAATCAAGGGCTTATCTCCCTGCCCGTCAACCGGCCGGTATGCGGCGTGCCATTCGCGGCGTCAGCCGCTATCATGAACGTCCTGTCACCCGATGATGACATCAGTTACCCATTTACCCGGGGTCCAGGGATGTGACCCTGTACGAGGAGAGCAACATGGCACGAGGTATCAATAAAGTTATTCTGGTCGGCAACCTGGGCAAAGATCCGGAAGTGCGCTACATGGCCAACGGCGGGGCCGTCTGCAATGTAACGCTCGCAACCAGCGAGTCCTGGAAGGACAAGCAGACCGGCGAGCAAAAGGACAAGACCGAGTGGCACAACATCGTGTTCTACCGTCGCCTGGCGGAGATAGCCGGCGAGTATCTGCGCAAGGGTTCGCAGATCTATGTGGAAGGGAAGCTGCAAACCCGCAAATGGCAGGACAAAAGTGGCAACGACCGCTATACGACCGAAATAATCGCCTCCGAAATGCAGATGCTGGGTGGTCGCGGCGGCGGCAGTGCCGATTTCGGCGGCTCGTCGGCGTCGCAGGCGGCGCCCGCGCCCGCGCCGGCTTCGGCGAGCGACGATTTCGACGACGATATTCCTTTCTAGCCCCGTCCGGGGACGCCTGACCAGGTTGCGCCCGCGTTTCAGCGGGCGCGTTTTCTTTCTCCCGCCCTGCATCCCTGCTGCTGACATCCAATTCAGCTGATTCATCGATAAAAAAGTTTTATGAGCCGGTGTATTTTGCTCAAAAACCTGCACTGCATTCGAGGAATTTCCACCAACCCACTGATTTGCAATTTAAAGAGCTGATCAGTCATTCTTATGACTGTCTCCCACCCCGGATAAACTGAGCTAAGTGACTGTCGTTAAAGCAGGAATTTCTGATTTTCCGGCTTGACAGTGGGCCTGGACCCTCCCTATAGTGTCGAAAAGTGGGGTTGGGTGGTAAGAAGTGGTAATAACTGGGGGATGAGGGCAGCCGGGTGTTTCGTGGTGGTAGTTCAGTCAAGCTGGATGCGAAAGGGCGGTTGGCCTTGCCGACGCGTTACCGCGCGTTCATTACGGAGCGCTACGCCGGTCAGCTGGTGCTGACGGTGCACACCGACGGCTGCCTGCTGCTTTATCCACAGCCGGAGTGGGAAGACCTTGAGCTCCAGTTGATTCGCACCCCCAACCAGGACAGGCGCACCCGCAACATGCAGCGCATGCTGGTGGGTTATGCCACAGAGGTGGAGATGGACGGTAACGGGCGCATTTTGATTGCGCCGCGGCTGCGTGAGTTCGCCCGACTGGACAAGAGCGTGGCGCTGGTCGGTGTCGGTAAGAAATTCGAGATCTGGAACGAAGAAGCCTGGGAGCAGATCGGAAGCGTGTGGATGGAGGAAGACGCGGAAGGGGCTATGCCCTCACCGCTTGAGTCACTGACGCTTTGATGGGCGAGCAACACCGTCCGGTACTGCTCGACGAGGTACTGGACGCTCTGCAGGTTAAGCAGGACGGTTTGTATGTGGACGGGACCTTTGGGCGCGGCGGTCATGCGGCGGCAGTGCTGGAGAGGTTGGGGACGCAGGGAAGGCTGCTGGCCTTTGACAAGGATCCCGATGCCCTCAACTACGCGGCAGACCGGTTTGGCAACGAGCCGCGCCTGATCATGCGGGGCGGGAGTTTTGGGAACCTTCAATCGGTGGTAACGGAACTGGGCTGGCAGGGAAAAGTGGAGGGGATACTACTGGACCTCGGGGTGTCGTCGCCGCAGCTCGACGATGCCGGTCGCGGTTTCAGTTTCCTCAATGACGGTCAGCTCGACATGCGCATGGATCCGCGCAGCGGTGTCAGCGCCGCCGACTGGCTGGCCGACGCCGATGCGGAGCAGATCGCTGATGTGCTGTGGCGCTATGGCGAGGAACGCCACTCGCGGCGCATCGCGCGCGCCTTGGTCGCTGCGCGCGCGGCGGCTCCCATCCGCAGCACCCGGCAGCTGGCCGAACTCATCGCCGCTGCCGTGCCGGGTCGCGAGGGCAGGAAACATCCGGCCACGCGGAGTTTTCAGGCCATCCGCATCTTTATCAACCGCGAACTGCAGGACCTCGAAGCCGTGTTGCCGCAGGCAGTCGACGTACTCGCCGCCGGCGGTCGGCTGGCGGTGATCAGTTTTCACTCGCTGGAAGATCGTCTCGTCAAACGCTTTATCCGCGATCAGCAGCGCGGTCCGCAGTTGCCGCCGGACCTGCCGGTTATTCCGCAGGCGTTTGCGCCGCGGCTGCGGGCGGTGGGCAAGCCGGTGCGCGCCAGTGAACAGGAGGTGCGCAGCAATCCGCGGGCGCGCAGCGCCGTGTTGCGGGTAGCCGAGCGTGTCGCATGAGGGCGGTGGTGCTGCCACTGCTGTTGCTGGCGGTTATCGCCACTGCGATATCGGCCGCCTACGCCAAACACCAGAGCCGCAAGTTGTTTATTGAATTGCAGGAATTGGAAGAGCAGCGTGATGCCATGAATGTCGAATGGGGCCAGTTACAGCTTGAACAGAGCACCTATACCACGCACGGGCGGGTCGAGGGTGCGGCGCGCGAGCGTCTCGATATGCAGGTCCCCGCGCCGCAACAGGTGACGATCCTACGTCCATGAGCAGACCGGTTTCCATCAGTCGTGCCCGCCGCCTCGTGCTGGTCGGGCTGATGCTGTCCGGTTTTGCGCTACTGGCCGGGCGCAGTGCGCAGTTGCAGTTGCTGGACAGCGACTTTCTCCAGGGGCAGGCCGACGCCCGGCATTTGCGCGTGGTCCAGGTGCCCGCCCACCGGGGCATGATCACCGACCGGCATGGCGAACCCCTGGCCATCAGCACACCTGTTGAGTCGGTGTGGGCAAACCCGCGGGAGCTGGTCGCCAGCCCTGGCGAGCTGGCGCGTGTAGCAGCGCTACTGGGCACGAAGGCCGAGCAGATTCAGCGAGTGCTGGGGCAACGCAAGGACCGCGAGTTTGTCTACCTGCGCCGTCACATGGCGCCGGACAAGGCGCAGCAGGTGATAGCGCTGGATATACCCGGAATCTATCTGCAGCAGGAATACCGCCGCTACTATCCCGCGGGCGAAGTTGCCTCGCACCTTATCGGGTTTACCAACGTCGATGACCGCGGCCAGGAGGGTCTGGAGCTCGCTTACGACAAGTGGTTGAGCGGGGAAGCGGGCGCCAAGCGCGTGGTCAAGGACGGCCGGCGCCACATTGTCGAGAACGTGGAAAACATTCGCTCCGCCCGCCCCGGCAAGTCGCTGGCGCTGAGTATAGACCGCCGGATCCAATACCTGGCCTACCGCGAGCTGAAAGCGGCGGTGCAGCAGCATCACGCGCATTCCGGTTCGATCGTGGTGCTCGACAGTCGCAGCGGTGAGGTGCTGGCGCTCGCCAATCAGCCCTCGTTCAATCCCAACAATCGCAGGCGCATTACGGTCGACAAGCTGCGTAACCGCGCCATGACCGATGTCTTCGAGCCCGGTTCGACCATGAAGCCGTTCGTTATAGCCGCGGCGCTGCAGAGCGGGCGTTATGTGCCCGCGACCACGATCGACACCTCTCCGGGCCTGTTTCAGGTGGGCACCTACACCATCCACGATATGCACGACTACGGTGTTCTCGACCTGACCGGCGTGATCCGCAAATCGAGTAACGTCGCGGCCAGCAAGATCGCTCTGGCGCTGGACCCGGAAGACATCTGGCGGGGTTACTCCGAGGCCGGCTTCGGCGTGGCCACGGCCAGCGGGTTTCCGGGAGAGGTCGATGGCTACCTGGCCGACTTTCATCGCTGGCGGGATATCGAGCGTGCCACGCTGGCTTACGGCTATGGCCTGTCGGTAACCAGTATGCAGCTGGCCGAGGCTTACAGCGTGTTCGCCAATGATGGCTATCGCGTGCCGGTGACCTTGTTGCGCCGCGGCGGCGACGATGATGTGCAAAAGCAGGTCGTGTTCCATCCCGGGGTTGCGCGTTCGGTGCGCAAAATGATGGAAGAGGTAGTCAAGGAAGGCGGCACGGCGCCGTTGGCCGCAGTCAGCGGTTACCGTGTTGCGGGTAAGACCGGCACGGTGCACAAGTCGGAAGCCGGAGGTTACGCCAAGCATCGCTACATGGCACTGTTCGCCGGGATGGCGCCGGCGAGCGACCCACGGCTGGTGGTTGTCGTTGTGGTGAACGAACCCTCCCGCGACGAGCACTTCGGTGGCCAGGTTGCCGGGCCGGTATTCTCGCGGGTTATGGCCGGTGCGTTGCGCCTGCTCAACATTGCGCCGGACGCCGAACCGCTGTTGCAGACCCGGCGCCCCGCGGCGGAGGGTCCGGCATGATGGCTGCCGAATCGCGGGCCCACGGGGTGCCATTGAACCTGCTGCTGGAAGGCTTGATGCCCGCAGACAGCTTGCCCGCTGTGGAGGTCACGGGTCTGTCGAATGACAGCCGCGAAACACGACCGGGCGACCTGTTTCTGGCGTGTCAGGGGCTGCGGGTACATGGTCTGTCGCACGCCGGGGAGGCACTGCAGCGCGGTGCTGCGGCGGTGTTGTGGGAGCCGGATGTTGCCTCCTCGCTGCGGGCTGTCGTCGAGCGGCTGTCTGTGCCTGCACTGCCGGTCGCCGGTCTCGGTCAGAAGCTGGGACGTATCGCCGACCGCTTCTATGGTCACCCTTCGCGGGATATGCAGGTCATTGGTGTCACCGGTACCGACGGTAAAACCTCGGTGACGCATTTTATCGCCCAGGCGCTGAGCGATGCCGGGCAGGCCTGCGGCCTGCTGGGCACCCTGGGTTACGGGGTCTACGGCCAGTTGCAGCCGCCTACCCATACCACGCCCGACGGCTTGCGCCTGCAGGCCGAGCTTGCCCGTTTGCGCGATGCCGGTGTGCAGCATGTCGCCATGGAAGTGTCATCCCATGCCTTGCACCAGCGGCGCACCGACGGCACAACGTTCGCCACGGCGGTGCTCACGCAGCTGAGTCGTGATCACCTCGACTACCACGGCAGCGCCGAGGCCTATGCCGAAGCCAAGCGACGGCTGTTTATCAGCGAGGGGCTGGAAACGGCGGTGCTCAATGTCGACGACGCGTTCGGACGCACACTCGCACGCCAGTTGCATGAGCAGCTACGGCTCATCGCCTATGGTCACAACCGGGAACAGTGTGCGCAGGCCGCGGCGCACTGGATTGCGCTTGAGGAGGCGACGCCGCGCGAGCACGGTATTGCGTTGCGCCTGGACTCCAGTTGGGGTGCCGCCGGTTTCGAGGCGCCGGTGCTGGGAATTTTTAACGCCCACAATCTGATGGCGGCACTGGGTACCCTGCTGGCATCCGGGCTGTCGCTGGAAACGGCGGTGCAGCGACTGGCAAAAGTCACGACCGTTCCGGGGCGGATGGAATTATTCACTCAACCGGGGATGCCGCGGGTGGTCGTGGACTACGCACACACGCCGCATGCGCTGGAGACCGCCCTGCAGGCGCTAAGACCACACTGCAAGGGTGAGTTGATCTGCCTGTTTGGTGCCGGCGGCGACCGGGATCGGGGCAAGCGACCGCAAATGGGCGCGGCCGCCGAGCGCTTTGCCGACCGCGTGGTGCTGACCAGCGACAATCCGCGCAGCGAACCGCCTGAACTCATACTTGAGGAGATCGCGGCCGGCTTTGACCAGCCGCAACGGGCGCACTGCATCCCGGATCGTGGGCAGGCCATAGACGAGGTGCTCGCCATGGCGGCACCGGATGACCTGGTGCTGGTCGCCGGCAAGGGCCACGAGGATTACCAGCAGGTAGGCGACCAGCGCCTGGCTTTCAGCGATCGGGTGCGCGTCGCGCAGGCGCTGCGGAGGGGCGCTGAATGATGACCATGCAGTTGTCCGAAGCGGCCGACGTTCTGCAGGCGAGACGCGTGGGCGAAGATGTCCTGTTTCGCGGTGTCAGCACCGATACCCGTACCCTGTCACAGGGCAACCTGTTCGTCGCCCTGCGGGGGCCGCATTTCGACGGTCACCATTATCTCGATCAGGCCAGGCGCGGCGGCGCGGCTGCCGCGGCCGTCAGCCAGCGGAGCACGAGCGAGCTGCCGCAGCTGGAGGTCGAGGACACCCGTCTCGCACTCGGCGGACTGGCGGCTTACTGGCGCCGGCGGTTCGACATGCCGTTGATCGCGGTGACCGGCAGCAATGGCAAGACCACGGTGAAGGAAATGCTGGCGGCCATTTTGCACCGCTGCGGACATACCCTGGTTACCCGGGGAAATCTCAACAACGATATCGGTGTGCCTCATACCCTGTTCGGTCTTGGCGACGAACACGCCTATGCAGTGGTCGAGCTTGGCGCCAACCATCCCGGGGAAATCGCTTACCTGACCGGTTTGGTGAAGCCCACCGTGGCGCTGATCAACAATGCAGGCCCCGCGCATCTGGAGGGTTTCGGCAGTCTCGAGGGCGTGGCCAGGGCGAAAGGCGAGTTGTTTGACTGTGCCGGCCCCGCGACGACCTGTGTGATCAACAGCGACGACAGCGCCACCGCCCTGTGGAAGAGGCTGGCCGCGCCGCGTCCGGTGATCACCTTCGGGCTGGAGGCGGGCGCGGATGTTACCGCCGAATGGCAGGGCGATATCAACAGCAGCGAGATCTGCCTGCACACACCTGCGGGTAGTGCAACCACGCACATCGGGTTGCCCGGCCGGCACAACGTTATGAATGCGCTGGCGGCAACCGCCGCGGCGCTGGCCGCAGGGGTAGACCTCGATGCCGTCGTCCGCGGCCTGCAGGCTGCGCAGACCGTGCACGGGCGGTGGGAATCGCGCCCGGGCACAAACGGTGCCCGCATAATCGATGACACCTACAACGCCAACCCGGCTTCGCTCCAAGCCGGGTTGGCGTTGTTGTCCGCGGCCGGCGGCGAAGCGTGGCTGGTCCTGGGCAATATGGGCGAGCTCGGGCAAAGCGGTGAGCAGTTGCACCGCGACATGGGCGAAGCCGCGCGTCGCGCCGGTATCCAGCGGCTGTTTGCCCTCGGTGAGCTTGCCGGCCTGGCTGCAGTCGGCTTCGGCAAGGGCGCCGCTGCGTTCGACAACGCCGACGATTTGGCTGCCAGCCTGCGGCCATTGCTGCACGCGGGCGTTACCGTGCTGGTCAAGGGTTCGCGCGCCATGCACATGGAGCGTGTCGTAGACATGCTGTGCGCGGCTGACGCGCTACGGCGGGGGAATCACTGATGCTGCTGTACCTGAGCGACCACCTGGCGCAGTACTACAGCGGCTTCAATGTCTTTCAGTACCTGACTCTGCGCGCCATTCTCGGGGTGCTGACGGCGCTGATTATTTCCTTCATTGTCGGTCCGGTCATGATTCGCCACCTGAGTTTCCGCCAGATCGGCCAGCAGGTGCGCAACGACGGACCGGAATCGCACCTGTCCAAGGCCGGTACGCCGACCATGGGCGGGGCGCTGATACTGGTGGCGATCGCCGTGGCGACCCTTTTGTGGGCCGACCTGGGTAACCGCTATATCTGGGTGGTGCTGATGGTGACGCTGGCGTTCGGTGCCATCGGCTGGGTGGACGACTACAAGAAGATCGTTTATGGCAACAGCAGGGGGTTGTCGGCCTGGTCAAAGTACGGCTGGCAGTCGCTGGCAGCCCTGGCGGCCGGACTGTACCTGTTCTATACCGCGGAGTCGCCCGCCGAAACCCAGTTGATCGTGCCGTTTTTCAAGGACATTGCGCTGCCGCTGGGCGCCTGGTACGTGCTGGTCGTGTATTTCGTCGTGGTCGGGTCGAGCAATGCGGTGAACCTGACTGATGGACTGGACGGACTCGCGATTCTGCCCACTGTGCTTGTCGCCGGTGCCCTGGCGGTGTTTGCCTACGCCACGGGTAATTTCAATATCGCCGGTTACCTTGGTATTCCCTTTATACGCGACCTCGGTGAGGTGGTGGTTTTCTGCGGCGCGATGGTCGGCGCGGGGCTCGGCTT
>JASFNS010000039.1:0-9611 GCA_050116915.1 Thiogranum sp.
CGAGGCTGCGCGCCGCGCGGGCCGCGCGCCCGAAGAGGTATGCCTGATTGCAGTGTCCAAGACCCAGTCGATCGCCGCCATCCAGGCACTGGTCGAACTCGGTGTGCGCGATTTCGGCGAAAGCCAGGTACAGGAGGCGCTACCGAAGATCGAGCACTTCCGCGCGGCGGCGCTGAACTGGCATTTCATCGGCCACCTGCAGTCGAACAAGACCCGCTACATTCCCGGGCACTTCCAATGGGTGCATTCGGTCGACAGCGCCAGGCTCGCACGCCGCCTCGCCGAGGCCGCAGGCGCTGGCAGCCAACAGCTGAGACTGCTGTTGCAAGTGAACGTCGCCGCAGACCCGGCCAAACACGGACTGCTACCGAAAGAGGTTTACCCGACCGTGGAGGAGCTGCTGCGTCAGCCGCTGGCGGGGGTGCAACTCTGCGGATTGATGACTATCGGCTACCTGCATGCCGACGAGGAGCGGGCACGCGCGAGCTTTTCCGGCCTGCGCGAGCTGCTGGAGGGTTGCCGGCAACGCTTCGGAGACAGCTTCCGCGAGCTGTCGATGGGCATGAGCGGTGATTTTGAAACCGCCATCGAAGAAGGCGCCACCATGGTGCGCGTAGGCACGGCCCTGTTCGGCAGCCGTGGCTAGGCGGGCTGCACAGCGGGATTCATTTGCGCCTCAGCAGCACGTAAATGGCGCCGGTCCCGCCGTCACAGTTTCGCGCCGAGGTGTAGGCCAGTACTTCGTCGCGTTGCTGCAACCAGGTGCCGATCTTCTGTTTGAGCACCGGTGCGCGGTGCCGCGAACCGCGACCCTTGCCGTGGATGATGCGCGCGCATTGCACGCGCCGGCGTTTGCACTCGTGGAGAAACTCCGCCACCGCCTGACGGGCGACCGGCGCTGTCATGCCGTGCAGGTCCAGCTCGGCGCCAAGCACGAACACGCCGCGGCGCAGTTTCTTCAGGGTGCGCTGTTGAATCCCGGGACGCAGGAACAGCAGCTCTTCCCCGGTTTCCGCTTCGAGCGGTTCGAAGGTATCGGACAACAGGTCCCGCAGCACCTCGGCTTCGTCCAGTTCGCGGAACTTCGGCCGGGTGCTGACCGGCCGGCGGACCGGGACCACCCGGTCGTGGCGAACGGGCTTTACCTCGCCGACGCTGTCGCGGAACAGGCGGCTGTCTTCATGCTCCGGTTTTTTCATGACTGGTTATTAACAGGTAATGGGCGCGGGGGGTCAAGTCCGGTATCATTTGCCGGTCATGCATATTCTCATCAGTAACGACGACGGGTACCGGGCGCCGGGCATCCGTTGTCTCGCCGAAGCCATCCAGTCCGTCGCCAAAGTCACCGTGGTCGCACCCGACCGGGACCGCAGCGGCGCCAGTAACTCGCTGACCCTGGACAGCCCGTTGCGGGCGCGCACCGCCAACAACGGTTTTACCTACGTGGAGGGCACCCCGACCGATTGCGTGCACCTGGCGATCACCGGCCTGCTCGAAGAGGAACCGGACATGGTGGTATCCGGTATCAACGCCGGCGCCAACCTGGGTGATGATGTGATTTACTCCGGCACAGTGGCGGCGGCGATGGAAGGCCGTTTCCTTGGACTGCCGGCGATCGCCGTTTCGCTGGTGTCTGCCCAGCAACCGGAGCACTACGCGAGCGCAGCCCGGGTCGTGCTGGAAATGCTGGAGCGCATCCGCTGCGAGCCGGTGCCCGCGGAAACCATTCTCAACGTTAACGTCCCGGACCTCCCGTACGCCGCACTGAAAGGCTGGCAGGTAACCCGCCTCGGTCACCGTCACAAGTCCGAGCCGGTGATCCGGCAGACCGATCCGCGGGGTCGGCCTATCTACTGGGTGGGCCCCGCGGGCAGCGAACAGGACGCGGGGCCGGGCACGGACTTTCACGCCGTGCGTCACGGTTACGTTTCCATCACGCCTATTCATGTCGATTTGACCCGGCACGATGTGATCGACTCCGTTAAAGCCTGCCTGGGCGAGAGGGCGCAGCCATCGTGAAGGCCTTCAACCGGGGTATCGGCATGACCTCGCAACGTACCCGCGACCGTCTGGTAGAGCGCCTGCGCAGCGAAGGCATCGCTGACAGCCGCGTGCTGGAAGCCATCGCCTCGACGCCGCGCCACCTGTTCGTGGATGAAGCGCTGGCCAGCCGCGCATACGAGGATACGGCGCTGCCGATCGGCTACGGGCAAACCATCTCCCAACCCTATATCGTCGCGCGCATGACCGAACAGCTGCTGGAGGTCGCACCGCGGGTCGTCCTGGAAGTCGGCACCGGCTCCGGTTACCAGGCGGCGATTCTCTCCAGGCTGGTGGAAAAGGTCTATACCACCGAGCGTATCGAGCCTCTCACCACGCTGGCCAGGCAGCGTTTCCGCCAGTTGGGTTACCGTAATATCCGCGTTCAGCACAGCGATGGCAGCTGGGGCTGGCCGCAGTTCGGGCCTTTCGACGCCATTATTGTAACCGCCGGTGGCAGCGAAATTCCCCCGGCTCTGCTCGAACAGCTGAACATGGGTGGCCGCCTGGTCATGCCGATCGGCGACCGCACGCACCAGGTCCTGGTCTCGGTCACGCGCACTCCCACTGTGTTCGAGCGCGTCGATCTCGAACCGGTGATATTTGTCCCGCTGGTTGGAGGCACCGGTTAGTGGCGTTGTTCACCCGACTGTACGACGCCTGCCTGCGCCTGGCACGGCACCGGCATGCACCGCGTTATCTTGCCGGGTTGAGTTTTGCGGAGTCGTCGTTTTTCCCCATTCCGCCAGATGTGATGCTCATGCCGATGAGCCTGGCGCAGCCGCAACGTGCCATGTATTTCGCCGCACTCACGACGCTGGCCTCGGTAGTCGGTGGTATTGCCGGTTATGCCATTGGCCATTTCGCCCTCGACTGGGTCGCGCCGCTGATCGAGGCCGGCGGTCCCTGGGCGCCGGCCTATACCCGGGCGTCCCTGTGGTTTCAGGAATGGGGCTTCTGGGCGGTCCTGATCGCCGGCTTTTCCCCGATACCGTACAAGGTCTTCACCATTTCGGCGGGGGCCCTGTCGATGGCCTTCCTGCCTTTTGTGCTGGCGTCCGCGGTCGGGCGGGGTGGACGATTCTTTCTGGTGTCGGCCTTGCTGTCGTGGGGAGGTGCGGCGATGGAAGCACGCGTGCGCCGCTATGTCGAGGCGATTGGCTGGGCGTTGCTGGGACTGGGGGTGACCGCCTATATCGCTATCAAGCTATAAGTTGATGCGTTATCTGCTCTATCCGCTGCTGGCCGGCCTGTTGGCCGGGTGTGTTTCCCCGACGGTCCACGCGCCGGTCGGTGATCTCAGCCAGCGTCCCGCGCGCAACCCCGACTATCACGACGTACGCCAGGGGGACACCCTGTACTCCGTGGCCTTTCTCTATGGTTATGAAGTCGAGGAACTGGCGGCCTGGAACGGCCTGTCGTCGCCCTACACAATCTACAAAGGGCAACGCCTGCGTCTGAAACCGCCGCCCGTGTCACGCGTGGTGCGTTCTCGGCCGAAACCAAAACCGCGCCTGGCCAAGGTCCATCCCAGCCGGCCCAAACCGCAGCTTGTCACGCCCTCCAGGCCGAAAACGGCGGCCGGGCGCGTCGCGACCGCGCCGCGGCCGACTGCTGCGCCCGTACCGCGACCCGTACCGCGGCCGCAACCGCCCGCGAACGGACCGATCTCCTGGTCATGGCCGGTGAAGGGCCCGCTGCTGCAACGCTTTAACGCCAGCGCCGAGGGTAAAAAAGGCATTGATATCGGGGGGAAATCCGGTGAGTCCGTACGTGCCGCTGCGGCCGGAAAAGTTGTCTATTCAGGGAGTGGACTTGCCGGTTACGGAAGGCTTATCATCATCAAACACAACAAAGAGTTTCTTAGCGCCTACGCCTATAACCGCAAGCTGCTGGCCACGGAGGGGCAGTGGGTCACAAAAGATCAGGTTATTGCCCAGATGGGCAGCAGCGGAACGGACCGGGTGCAGTTGCATTTTGAAATCCGCAGACAGGGGCGTCCGGTGGATCCGCTTCGGTATCTGCCGGGACACCAGTAGTCCCTGTCACGGCAACGCGGGTGAACCATCAGTTCATTCCGCAGCAGTCAGAAGGTTTGGGGCATGGCCAGAAAACGCCAGGAATCGAAACACGCGGTGGTTGGTGATGAACCGGATAAAGCGTCCGAAGACGTAGCGGGCGAGGTTGAGCACCAGCGGGAGCCGCCGGACACCGAGGCGCACTTCGACGCCACCCGCATGTACCTCAGTGAAATAGGCTTCTCGCCGCTGCTCAGCGCGGAGGAAGAGGTCTATTACGCGCGTCTGGCGCAGAAGGGCGATGAATCCGGCCGGCGACGCATGATCGAAAGCAATCTGCGCCTGGTGGTGAAGATTGCGCGCCGCTATATCAACCGGGGACTCGCGCTGCTCGACCTGATCGAAGAGGGTAACCTCGGATTGATTCGTGCCGTGGAGAAATTCGACCCGGAGCGCGGTTTTCGCTTTTCCACTTATGCGACCTGGTGGATTCGCCAGACCATAGAGCGCGCCATCATGAACCAGACGCGCACCATTCGCCTGCCCATACACGTAGTCAAGGAACTCAACAGCTATCTTCAGGCCGCTCGCCGCCTGGCGCAGTCGCTGGATCACGAGCCCAACGCCGAGGAGATCGCCGATCTGCTCGACAAACCCCTCAACGATGTAAAGCGCCTGCTCAAACTCAACGAGCGGGTCACGTCGGTGGACGTGCCCATCGGCAAGGATTCCGACAAGACCCTGCTCGAGGCCATTCCCGACGAAAGCAATCCCGATCCGTCGGACCTGCTGCAGGACGAGGACGTGCTGGCCAACCTGGAAAGCTGGATCACCCGCTTGTCGGACAAACAGCGCGAGGTGGTGGAACGGCGTTTCGGCCTGCACGGTTACAAGATTTCCACGCTCGAGGAAGTCGGCAACGAAATCGGTGTCACCCGCGAACGCGTGCGCCAGATACAGATGGATGCGCTGAAAAGGCTGCGCGAAATTCTCGAAAGCGAAGGATTTTCGTCCGATACGCTGTTCGGTTGACCGCCGCGAGGCGTCAGTCCAGCAGCAGCGCGGCAGCCACCCGGCGTTCCTCGGCCAGCAGAATGTTGTAGGTTCGGCAGGCCGCCGCGGTATCCATGACTTCAACACCGATACCGGCCTGCAACAACGCCACGGTCAGCGACGGAGACGGAAACTCCAGACGACTGCCGGTGCCGAGTAAGAGGATTTCAGGCCCCAGCGCCAGAACCGGCTCGAAATCCTCGCGCCGCAGTTCCGCAGCGTGGCGGGGGCGCCACGGGGTGATCAGCTGCCCGGGCGATACGATGAGGCTGGCGCGGTATTGTTGTTCACCGACAATCACCAGCCCTTGTTCATAGGCGCGAATCAGCTGTTCGCTGCTACAGTCTTCGCGGGCAAAATGCATATCCGCGAGCATACTTCGGCCGCTTGTTACATTTCAATATTTTCAGTACCCTACGCGCTTTGTTTCCCGCTCCTGGCGCACTGCAGACGAAACATCCCGTGGACGAATTTCCCAGAATCAAACGCTTGCCACCCTATGTCTTCAATATTGTCAATGAGTTGAAGGCGGCCGCGAGGGCGCGCGGCGAAGATATCATCGACTTCGGCATGGGAAATCCGGACCGCCCGACGCCACCGCATATTGTCGAAAAACTGGTCGAAGCCGCCCGGCGACCGGACACTCACCGCTATTCCATGTCCAAGGGTATCCCACGCCTGCGCAAGGCTATCTGCGACTGGTACCGGCGACGTTACGACGTGCATCTCGACCCTGAGACGCAGGCAATTGTCACCATTGGTTCGAAAGAAGGCCTGGCGCACCTGGCGCTGGCCACCATGGGCCCGGGTGATGCTGTTCTGGTGCCGAACCCCGCCTACCCGATTCATCCTTACGGTTTTGTCATCGCCGGCGCCGACATCCGCCACGTGCCCCTGATCGGCGACGATGATCTGTTCTTCGCCGAGCTGGAAAAGGCCATCAAGGACTCCTGGCCCAAACCGAAAATGCTGGTGCTGAATTTTCCCGGCAACCCGACCACCCAGTGCGTGGAACTCGAGTTCTTCCAGCGCGTGGTGGACATCGCCACCGAACACGAAATCTGGGTGGTCCACGACCTGGCCTACGCAGACCTGGTGTTCGACGGCTACAAGGCGCCGTCCATTTTGCAGATCGCGGGCGCCGAGAATATTGCCGTCGAGTTCTATTCCTTGTCGAAGAGTTACAATATGCCGGGTTGGCGCGTCGGTTTCATGTGTGGCAACCAGGCCCTGGTGGCGGCGCTGACGCGTATGAAATCGTACCTGGACTACGGCATGTTCACACCCATCCAGGTGGCGGCCATCGCTGCGCTGGAAGGCCCGCAGGACTGCGTGACGGAGATTGTCAACACCTATCGCAGCCGGCGCGATGTTCTGTGCGAAGGCCTGAACAGCATCGGTTGGAACGTCGAAAAACCCCGCGGCACCATGTTCGTGTGGGCGCCCATACCGGAGCAGTACCGGGAACTGGGATCGCTGGAATTTTCCAAGAAACTGTTGCAGGAGGCCAAGGTCGCTGTGTCACCCGGCATCGGTTTCGGTGAGTACGGCGATGGATTTGTGCGTTTCGGCCTTATCGAAAACGAACACCGGACCCGTCAGGCTGTGCGCGGTATCCGGGATATGTTCCGGCATGACCGGAAACAACGTGCAGCGAACAAGGGGGCTTCTTGAAACCTGTAAGAGTCGGATTGCTGGGCCTGGGTACCGTCGGTGGCGGCACGTTCAACGTCTTGTGCCGCAACGCCGAAGAGATCGCGCGGCGCGCCGGCCGCGGCATTGATATCACCCACGCAGCGGCGCGCGAGTATGATTCCGCGCGCCTGCCGGGTATCGAGAACATCCGCATCAGCGACGATGCCTTCGCCGTGGTCGACGATGCGGATATCGATATCGTTGTGGAACTCATCGGCGGTTATGAACCGGCGCGCGAACTGGTGCTCAGGGCCATCGCCAATGGCAAGCACGTGGTCACCGCCAACAAGGCGCTGATCGCCGTGCACGGCAACGAGATCTTCGCGGCGGCGCAGGCGCGCGGCGTGATGGTCGCGTTCGAGGCCGCCGTGGCCGGCGGCATCCCGATCATCAAGGCGGTCCGCGAGGGTTTGAGCGCCAATCGCATCAACTGGATTGCCGGTATTATCAACGGCACGGGCAATTTCATACTCACGGAAATGCGCGACAAGGGACGCGATTTCGCCGATGTGCTGGCCGAAGCGCAGCAGCTGGGCTATGCGGAGGCCGATCCGACCTTCGACGTCGAGGGCATCGATGCCGCGCACAAGCTGACCATACTGGGCTCGCTGGCGTTCGGCATTCCCCTGCAGTTCGACAAGGTCTACACCGAAGGCATCAGTCACATCACCCGCGAGGACGTCAACTTTGCCGAACAACTCGGCTACCGCATCAAGCACCTCGGCATCACCCGGCGTACCGACGCCGGCGTCGAGCTGCGTGTGCATCCCACGCTGATTCCCGACCGTCGCCTGATCGCCAATGTAGACGGCGTTATGAACGCCGTGCTGGTGAATGCCGACGCGGTCGGGCCGACCCTTTACTACGGAGCGGGGGCAGGTTCGGAGCCAACCGCCTCGGCGGTAGTGGCCGATATAATCGACGTCGCGCGTACCCTGACGGCTGACCCGGAGAACCGCGTTCCGCACCTGGCCTTCCAGCCGGATGCGCTGTCGGATCTACCGATCCTGGACATGGACGATGTCGAGACGGGCTACTACCTGCGGCTGTGCGCCAGCGACAAGCCCGGGGTGATGGCCGATATTGCGCGTATCCTGGGTGACGGTGGCATCAGCATCGAGGCCATCATCCAGAAGGAACCGCAGGAAGGCGAACAGACCGTGCCGGTCATTCTGCTGACGCGCACCGTGCGTGAACAGCAAATGAACGCCGCTATCCGCGGGATCGAGTCGCTGGACAGCATCGAAGGCCGGGTCACGCGTATCCGTCTGGAGCATCTGGGCAGTCGCTGACCACTGGGCGCCTCGCAAGCCTTCCGCGGGTCGGTCACTAGCCGACATATGACATTAGATATATGCTTTAACACTATGTTGAATAAAGGTAATCAGCTATGCCATTCCGCCCCCGTTACACCGGTTTGATTGACAAATACCGGGACCGCCTGCCTGTTCGCGATGACACCCGGATTATCAGTCTGGGCGAGGGCAACACACCGCTGATTCGTCTGAACAACATCCCGCGGGAAATCGGCAGGCAGGTGGACATCTATGTGAAGTACGAAGGTCTCAATCCGACCGGTTCGTTCAAGGACCGCGGCATGACCATGGCCGTGACCAAGGCGGTGGAAGAGGGCAGCCGCGCCGTGATCTGCGCCTCGACGGGAAACACCTCGGCATCGGCGGCAGCCTATGCCGCACGCGCCGGCATCACCGCCTTCGTGCTGATTCCCGAAGGCAAGATCGCGCTGGGCAAACTCGCGCAAGCGATGATCCACGGTGCCACGGTGCTGCAGATCCGCGGTAACTTCGACGAAGGCATGCAGCTGGTGAAGGAAGTGGGCGAAAACACGCCGGTGACCATCGTCAACTCGATCAATCCCTACCGCCTGCAGGGACAGAAGACCGCGGCGTTCGAGATTATCGAAGAGCTGGAGCGCGCCCCCGACTTCCATTGCCTGCCGGTAGGCAATGCCGGCAACATCTCCGCCCACTGGATGGGTTACGACGAGTACTTTGAACACGGCATTGTCAACAACCGACCGCGGATGGTGGGCTACCAGGCGACCGGCGCCGCGCCGTTCCTGCGCGGTGCGATGGTCGACAATCCCGAAACCGTGGCGACTGCCATCCGCATCGGTCATCCACAGTCCTGGGACAAGGCCTGGAAGGTGAAACAGGACTCCGACGGCTGGTTCGACGAATGCAGCGACGAGGAGATCCTCGCGGCGCAGAAGCTGTTGACGCAGAAAGAAGGCATTTTCTGCGAACCGGCATCCGCGACCTCGCTGGCGGGCGCCCTGCGGGATATCAACAGCGGCAAGATCCCGGAAGGCAGTTCTGTGGTCTGCACCCTGACCGGACACGGACTGAAGGATCCGGACACCGCGATCAAGCAGTGCACCGAAGGTGTCATCACGGTTGACGCCAAGCTGGGCCCGGTGCGCGAAGCGATCGTGGAGAACCTGGCCTGAGGCGTTCGCTCAGCCTCATTGTTCCCGGACTCGCCGCCCCGTTTGCCGGTTTTGCCGCCAGTGAACTGCCGGCAGCGCCGGCGCTGTCATTGTGGTTGCGCCGGGCCAGCATCGGCGATTTTCCCGCAACGCTGACCGAGCAGGCGATTGCAACCCTGTGCGGCATAGCGGCCAGGGATTCAACCCCGGTCGCAAGCCTCACCTACCTGGAAGACTTCGGCGAATTGCCGCCCGGCTATTGTCTGCGGGCCGACCCGGTACACCTGCGCGCCGACACCAGCGGGCTGATCCTGTTCGATACAGCCTCGTTCGAGCTGGATAATGAGGAAAGCCGT
>JASFNS010000040.1:0-9560 GCA_050116915.1 Thiogranum sp.
CCGACTTGCCCGGGATCACCTCGACGACGCGCACGCTGATAGCCGACAGGCCGCGCGCCAGGTCCTTGGCCAGGTTGCTGATCTGGCTGACCTTGACGCCGGTACCCGGCTGCAGTTCAAACCGGGTGATCACCGGTCCCGGCTGCACGGCCACCACTTCCACGTCGATGCCGAAGTCAGCGAGCTTCATCTCCACCAGCCGCGACATCGCTTCGAGGGCGGATTCCGAATAGCCCTCGTAGTGGCCGTAGGATTCTGTCAACAGCGACAGCGGCGGCAACTCGGTATTCGGCGGCGCGTCGAACAGCTTCACCTGGCGCTCGCGCTCCACGCGTTCGCTGATCTCGACCTTCTTGATGACCGGCTCGATGCGCGGCGGTTTGCGCGGCACGCTTTGGCGTTTTTCCTGCTTGGCCGCCACCGTTTCCTCACGTTCGCGCCGGGCGCGGCGCGCCTCGACGGAGACCTTGAGCTGCGTGAACTGCTCGCCCGCCCAGGTCAGCCCCAGCAGCGTCATTCTGCCCGTCCAGTCCATAAGACTCAGCCAGGAGAGACCGGTAAACAGCGTGACGCCCGACAGGAACAAGGCCAACAGAAAAAGCGTTGCCCCGAGGAAGCTGAACAGCGCGGCCAGACTGGTGCCGACCATGTTGCCGAACACGCCACCGGCATCCAGCGGCAGGGTACCCGGAGCGATCTGGAAATGCAGGGTTGCCAGGGCACAACCCGAGGCCACCGTCAGCAGAAAACCGGCCCAGCGCACCACCAGAACGTGCACGTCGATGCCACCGGTCGGCGTACGGCCGCGAAACACCAGCCAGCCGCTGAATGCGACCATCAGCGGAAACAGGTAAGCGAGGTAACCGAACAGGTAAAGAAAGACATCCGCGAACCAGGCACCCACCACCCCGCCAAAGTTATGGATGGCGTGCGTCGGCCCACGGTGCGACCAGCCGGGGTCCTGCGCGTTATAGCTCATCAGCGACAACAACAGGTAAGCGGCCAGCGCCGACAGCACGAACAAAGTGACCTCGCGCAGGCCCTTGCTCACCTGGGGATGGATTTTTTGCGTTTCCGCCTTTTTTCGCCGCGCCTGAGCCAAGGTAAGAAGTATCGGTAAGTATCTACGTTAAGATATTAAATCTTGGAGAATTTTAAAGCTGAAGGAGCGAATGAGCAAGTCTCCTGGCCGGCGGGTTAGTGCCACTCCGGAGCCCACCGCCGCCCGGCAGTCCGCAAAACGCTAATGGTAACAGGAAATACCCCCTCAGGGGCACAAACCGTGGCGGGGAAACCCTGCCTGGTATCCGCGGGCAGACGTCGACCCTCTTCTTTACCCATACCGGCACATTCCGTACCATTGCCACCCAGATTAAACCAGCCGTTGCGAATCGCCTCACCCCTACATTCCAGCCGGCGTAGCGAAAACGTGTATCTTCCGGAGTCATAACTGTATGAGCGATAACAAGCACTGCCGTCTCCTCATTCTGGGGTCCGGCCCGGCCGGGTATACCGCGGCCATTTACGCGGCCCGCGCCAACCTCGACCCGGTGCTGGTCACCGGCCTGGAACAGGGTGGTCAGCTGACGACCACGACCGACGTCGAGAACTGGCCGGCCGGTGCCGAGGGTCTGCAGGGACCCGCACTGATGGAGGATATGCGCCAGCATGCCGAGCGCTTCAACACCGAAATCATTTTCGATCACATCAACAAGGTCGATCTGGGCCGGCGTCCGTTGTGGCTGCAGGGCGACGCGGGCACCTACACCTGTGACGCGCTGATCATCTGTACCGGCGCCTCGGCACAGTACCTGGGCATGCCGTCCGAGGACGCCTTCAAGGGCAAAGGCGTCTCGGCCTGCGCCACCTGCGACGGCTTCTTCTACCGCCAAAAGCCGGTCGCTGTTATCGGCGGCGGCAATACCGCGGTTGAAGAAGCGCTGTACCTGGCCAATATCGCCTCGCACGTCACGCTGGTTCACCGGCGTGACGCGCTGCGCGCCGAGAAGATCCTGCAGGACCGGCTGTTTGCCCGCGAGAAGGAAGGCAAAGTCACCATCGCCTGGGATCATGTTCTGGACGAAGTTCTGGGTGACGCCAGCGGTGTCACCGGCATGCGCATCAGGAACGTCAAGGACGATTCCACACAGGAGGTCACGCTGGACGGCGTGTTCGTTGCCATCGGTCACAAGCCCAACACCGCGCTGTTCGAAGGCCAGCTGGAGATGCACAAAGGCGGCTATATCAAAGTGAAAAGCGGTGTCGAGGGCGACGCCACTGCCTGCAGCGTCGAGGGCGTGTTTGCCGCCGGCGATGTCGCCGACCACGTCTACCGCCAGGCGGTCACATCGGCCGGCTCGGGCTGCATGGCTGCGCTGGATGCCGAGAAATACCTCGATAATCTGGCCGAGAACGGTTAAGCGCGCGGGCTACAAGGAGCGGCGCGCTCGCCGATGCCCTATTCCGAGTGCGCCTTGACGATCTGCTCGTAGACGAAACCGTGCAGAATAAAGGTCTCCTGCTGGTCCTTGAGATCGAATTCCAGCCCGTGATAATAGCTGCCCTCGCCGTGCACCTCGCTTTGACCGACATGCACGTTACGAATGAAGGCCGGCAGTGACAGCAGTTTTTCCGCGCCGCTGATTTTGAACACGCAGTTGATGCTGACCTCGTCGCCGATTTCACCCAAGGGCTCGGCCGCCACCATCAGCGCACCCGCGGTGCTCATATCGACAATCGTCCCCGTGCGCGGCTTTTCGACCTGGAACGCAGGGTTGCTGTTCTTCAGCGAGGCAAACAACCTGACGCGCACGCGCTGCGCCTTGCGGACCGTTATCTGTTCCACCTCGCCCGGATAGGACAGGTGCAGATACGGGAACGGCCGCGCGCAGCTGCGCAGCACCGTCGTGGCAAAACCGACAATGCGGTTACCGATCATCATGCGCACCACATAGGGCTGACCTTCGCGGACTATCATGACCTTGTCGCCTACCTTGGGCGTGGTTACCAGCAGGCTGGCACCGGGCAGATAGCCGATCAAACGCACCTGCATCCGCCGCGAGTCTTCGCCGTCGCGCGGCTGCAGCTGCAATGTCTCCCCTACCTGCATCTTCAGGTCAGAATAGTCCATGCGCGACATTGTAAAACAAAACACCTTGATTCCAATACAAATATCTGTTTGTCGCCGAGTTTGGGTAAACTACCCTCATGCAGCTTGAAGTACTCACTTCCATCGATGAGGTCAGCGGCGACGCGTGGAACAGCGTGTCCGGCACCGACAACCCGTTTTTGCGCCACGAATTCCTGGCGGCCCTGGAGAAAAACCGCTGCGTAGGCCAGCGCTTCGGCTGGCTGCCACGGCACCTCGCGGCATTCGAGGAACAGCGGCTGGTGGGCGTCGTACCGCTCTACGTCAAGGACAATTCCTACGGCGAGTTCGTCTTCGACTGGTCATGGGCCGAGGCCTACGAACGCGCCGGCCTCGCCTACTACCCGAAAGCCGTGGTCGCCGTTCCCTACACGCCGGCGACCGGCCCGCGAATCCTCACCGCGGCGGACGCCGATCGCGATGCGGTTGCCACCCGGTTGATAGCCCTGGCGCAGCAGTGGTCGCAGAGCGAGGACCTGTCATCCCTGCACTGGCTGTTCACCGACACCGACGATACCCGGCGACTCGAGGACCAGGGCTTCTACCTGCGGCTGGGCTGCCAGTTCCACTGGCAGAACCAGGGTTACCGCGACTTCGACGACTACCTTGATTGTTTCAACTCGCGCAAACGCAAGAAGGTGCGCCGCGAACGCCGCTACGTGGAGGAGGCCGGTATCGACATTCGCGTGGTACACGGCCACGAGGCCAGCGAGGCGGAACTCGAGGTGATGCACACGTTCTATCGTTCCACCTTCGACAAGAAATGGGGCCACGCCACTCTGAACCTGGGCTTTTTTCGCGACATCGCCACGACCATGGGCGATCAACTCGTGTTCATGATTGCCAGCAAGCATCAACGGATCGTCGCCGGCGCGATCTGCCTGCGCGGCAGCGATACGCTGTACGGGCGCCACTGGGGCTGCCTGGAGGATTACCACAGCCTGCACTTCGAGGCCTGCTACTATCAAGGCATCGACTACTGCATTCGCCACGGTCTCAAGTCTTTCGAGCCCGGAGCCCAGGGCGAGCACAAAATCAGCCGCGGTTTCCTGCCGACACCAACCTGGTCGGCGCACTGGATTGCGCACCAGGGGTTCAGCGGGGTCATCGGCCGTTTCCTCAACCAGGAAACCGATGCCATGCTCGACTATATTCAGGATCTCTCGGAGCGCTCGCCGTTCCGCCGGGGGGAGGCGGCGTGATTGGCCAGCGTCCCTGCTGGATCGACCCCGCGGACCCCGGCGAGGCGTTTCCCGATGTCAGTCTGGCCCTGCGGGAACCCGACGGCCTGCTGGCAGTGGGCGGCGACCTGAGTCCGGGCCGCATCCTGTCGGCCTATCGGCGCGGCATTTTCCCCTGGTACAGCGAGGAGCAACCGATTCTCTGGTGGTCACCCGACCCGCGCACCGTATTGTTCCCCTCAGCGCTGAAGGTGTCGCGCAGCCTGCGCAAAACGCTCAACCGGCAACGCTTCCGCGTCACGCTGGACCAGTCCTTCGAAGCGGTCGTGGCGGCCTGCGCCGGACCGCGGGCCAGGAGTTCCGGCACCTGGATCACGAGCGATATGGCCACCGCGTACAACAAGCTGCATACGCGCGGCTTCGCGCATTCGGTCGAATGCTGGCTGGACAACCGCCTCGCGGGCGGTCTGTACGGCGTCGCCATCGGCCGGGTATTCTTCGGCGAATCCATGTTCAGCCGTGAGTCCGATGCCTCCAAGGTTGCCTTCTGCCACCTGGTACGCCAGCTCAAAGCCTGGAACTTCGGGCTCATCGATTGCCAGGTCTACTCCACGCATCTCGCCAGCCTCGGCGCCGAAGAGATTCCACGCAGCCGTTTCGTGCACCACCTGGACATTCTCTGCGAGCACGGCCAGGATATCCCCTGGCGTTTCGATGAAACTCTCCAGCTCGAGCCCTGGTCATGATGGACAAAACACAAGCCCCGCAGAACGAACAGGAACTGCGCTTTTTCGCCACCGCACCCCGCCCCTGCTCCTACCTGCCGGGGCGCTCGGCCATTTCGGTTTTCGCCGATCCCGACGCACAGCTGTCGATGCCGTTGTATAACCAGCTGGCCGAATACGGCTTCCGGCGCAGCGGCAACGACCTGTATGTTCCCGCCTGCCCCGGCTGCTCGGAGTGCGTCCCGGTACGGGTGCCGGTGGCGGAGTTCAAGCGCAGCCGCAATCAGCACAAGGTATGGCGCAATAACACCGACCTGACCTGGGAAACCCTGAAGCCGGCAGCCGCCCGCCCGCTGTTCCCGCTCTACCGCGACTACCTGCAGCAACGACACCGGGGCGGCGGCATGGACGATCCCGCCGAGGAGGACTATCTACGTTTTCTCACCAGCGAATGGTGCGACAGTTTTTTTCTCGTTGGCAGGCTCGGTGAGCGTGCCGTGGTGGCGGCCGTCACCGACCAGCTGCACAATGCCTTGTCGGCGGTCTATACCTTTTTTGACACCACGCTGGCGAAGCGCAGTCTGGGCACGCTCGCGATCCTGCAGCAGATCGAGCTGGCCCGGCAGCTCGGATACGACTGGTTGTACCTCGGCTACTGGATCGCCGGCAGCGAGAAAATGCGCTACAAAAGCCGCTTCCGCCCCCTGCAAGGCTACCGGCACGGCCATTGGACCGAGGTCTAGATTCCAGCCGCCGTCACGACCTACCCACAATGGGAAAGTGCCATTTTTCGTGAAGAATCGGTTATACTCCGCCGCTGGCATTGATCGGACCAAGAGAAATAATGGCGAAGGAAGATCATATCGAGATGGAAGGCACGGTCGTAGAGACCCTGCCGAACACAATGTTCCGTGTTGAACTGGAAAACGGTCACGTGGTGACCGCCCACATATCCGGAAAGATGCGCAAGCACTATATCCGCATACTCACCGGCGACAAGGTCACAGTACAGCTGACGCCGTACGACCTGAGCAAAGGGCGCATCACCTACCGCGCCCGTTAAGGGCTTTCCCCGGCCGGCGGAGACCGGCCTTCAGAGCACTTTTTCCTCTTCTTTCACATCGTGTACCAACTGACCATCCTCGGCACGGATGATCAGGTGACCGCCATTGGCCAAGCGTCCGAATAACAATTCCTCGGCCAGGGGTTTCTTGATGTGTTCCTGGATAATGCGGGCCATTGGCCGGGCGCCCATCTTGGCGTCGAAACCGTGTTCGGCCAGCCATTCGCGCGCTGAATCCGCGACATCCACGGTAACCCCACGCTCCTGCAACTGCGCCTCGAGTTCGTAGATGAACTTGTCGACCACGCGGGTGATGACCGCCGGATCCAGCGGCTTGAACTGGATAATGGCATCGAGCCGGTTGCGGAATTCCGGGGCGAACAGCTTCTTGATGGCTTCCATTCCGTCGCTGGAGTGGTCCTGGTGGGTAAAGCCAATGGAAGGCCGGCTCATTTCCGAAGCGCCGGCATTGGTCGTCATCACAATCACGACACTGCGGAAATCCGCCTTGCGGCCATTGTTGTCCGTCAGCGTGCCGTGGTCCATGACCTGCAGTAACAGATTGAACACGTCCGGATGCGCCTTCTCGATTTCATCGAGCAACAGCACGGCGTGCGGATTCTTGGTTACGGCTTCGGTCAGCAGTCCACCCTGGTCGAAGCCCACATAACCGGGTGGTGCACCGATCAGGCGCGACACCGTATGCCGCTCCATGTATTCGGACATGTCGAAGCGGATCAGTTCGATCCCCATGATCAACGCCAGCTGACGGGTAACCTCGGTCTTGCCCACACCCGTAGGCCCGGCAAACAGGAAGGAACCTATCGGCTTCTGGTCGGTACCCAGACCGGAACGCGACATCTTGATGGCACTGGCCATGGTTTCAATCGCCTCATCCTGGCCGTAAACCACCATTTTCAGATCACGCTCGAGCGTGCGCAGCGAATCCTTGTCCGAAGCCGACACCGTCTTCGGCGGGATACGCGCGATCTTGGCCACGATATTTTCGATGTCAGCGACCCCGATGGTCTTCTTGCGCCGTGACGGCGGCAGCAGCCGCTGGTTGGCGCCCGCCTCGTCGATCACATCGATGGCCTTGTCGGGCAGGAAGCGGTCATTGATATAGCGCGACGACAGTTCGACCGCGGCGCGCAAGGCCTTGGACGAGTACTTCACGTCGTGATGTTCCTCGAAACGCGACTTCAGCCCCTTGAGGATACTGAAAGCCTCGTCGACCGTGGGCTCGACGACATCGATTTTCTGGAAACGCCGCGCCAGCGCCCGGTCTTTTTCGAAGATACCGCGGTATTCGTGGTAGGTCGTCGAGCCGATGCATTTCAGCTCACCCGAGGCCAGCATGGGCTTGATCAGGTTGGAGGCGTCCATGACGCCGCCGGAAGCCGCACCGGCACCGATAATGGTATGGATCTCGTCGATGAACAGGATCGCGCCCGGTTCCTTGCGCAACTGCGACAATACGCCCTTGAGGCGCTTCTCGAAATCGCCGCGGTACTTGGTACCGGCGACCAGCGCGCCCAGATCCAGCGAATAGATGGTGCTGTTCAACAGCACCTCGGGGACATCGCCGTCCACAATCAGCTTGGCCAGTCCTTCCGCCAGCGCCGTCTTGCCTACCCCGGCCTCACCGACATACAGCGGGTTGTTCTTGCGCCGCCGGCAGAGAATCTGAATAGTGCGCTCGATTTCGGAGCGCCGGCCGATCAGCGGATCGATCTTGCCCTTCATCGCCATTTCGTTCAGATTTGTGGCGAAGCTCTCCAGCGGTTTCTTCGGTGCATTGTCTGTCGCCGCCGCGCCTTCGGCTTCGGTGGTCGCATCCTCTTCGCCCTGGTCGCCGGCTACCTTGGAAATGCCGTGGGAAATAAAATTGACCACGTCCAGGCGGGTGATGTCCTGCTTATTGAGGAAGTAGGCCGCCTGCGATTCCTGCTCGCTGAAGATCGCCACCAGAACGTTGGCGCCGGTGACTTCTTTCTTGCCCGAGGACTGCACGTGGAACACGGCGCGCTGCAACACGCGCTGGAATCCCAGTGTCGGTTGCGTTTCGCGGTTATCGTTGGGAGGCAGCAGCGGAGTGGTTTCGTCGAGAAAGCCGGTCAGTTCTTTTTTCAGTCTATCCAGGTCCGCACCGCACGATTTGAGAACTTCAGCCGCAGTGGGATTGTCGAGCAAAGCGAGCAACAGGTGCTCTACAGTCATAAATTCGTGTCGTTTTTCCCTGGCCTCTTTGAAAGCCAAATTAAGGGTAAACTCCAACTCTTTGCTTAGCATTTTGACTACCTCATGACCCTACTAGGCCTCCTCCATGGCGCACAGTAGCGGATGTTGGTTCTGGCGCGCGTACTCATTGACCTGCGCGACTTTTGTTTCCGCAATATCCTTGGTGAAAACCCCGCAAACACCCTTCCCCCTGGTGTGAACGTGCAACATAACCTGTGTCGCTTTCTCTCTCGGCATGGCAAAAAACTGTTCCAGCAAAAGCACGACAAACTCCATAGGGGTGTAATCATCATTGTGCAACACCACCTTATACAGGGGCGGCCGCTTCAGCTTCGGCCTGGCTTCCAGCACCGAGAGCTCGTGTTCACCCGAACGTCGTGTTTCCTTCCCCATAATGCAATTCTAACTAAATTTACCGACCCCGGACGTCAGAATTCCATCGCCCGAAGAACAGGATACACGTGCTTGCAAAACAAGCAAGTGCTATGCCTAAACCGGTGATCTGAGGCACTTTTCCTACAGGCCGAAAACTTGACTAATTTGGTCGCCAGACTAAAAATAGACGATGGCCCACAAGCCGAAGGAGGGGTCGTTCTCATGCCACAGAGCGTGAAGCGGCGCATTTATAAAAAGCAGGCGTAGTACTCGCCGAATAACGCAGTGAGGATGTGATAGTCATGGCGACAGGAATTGTAAAATGGTTCAGTAATGCCAAAGGTTACGGGTTCATTTCTCCGGATGAGGGCGGCGACGACATTTTCGCCCATTTTTCCTCGATAGAAATGGACGGCTACAAAAGCCTCAAGGAAGGTCAGCGCGTACAGTTCGACGTATCTACCGGCCCGAAAGGATTGCAGGCCAGCAAAATCTGTTTCGCGGATTCTCCAGCCAGCTCCGGCTAGCGATCGTCCGCCAGCGGTTGGAAGCCGCAGCAGCCTGATGCCCGCCGGTTGGGGCGAGCGTCAGGCTGGTGCGCGTCTTACATTTGCTCGACGATTGCCTGCCCAAACTGCGAACAGCTCAGTTTGGTAGCCCCTTCCATGAGCCGTTCCAGGTCATAAGTCACGGTCTTGCTGGCAATCGCACCCGACAAGCCCTTGACGATCAGATCGGCAGCGGCATTCCAGTGCAGATGACGCAACATCATTTCCGCAGACAGGATCAACGAGGCGGGGTTTACCTGGTCCTTGCCGGCGGACTTC
>JASFNS010000041.1:0-9448 GCA_050116915.1 Thiogranum sp.
GGCGCAACATCCACCTCCAGTTCCACCCGCCCCTCCAGACCTTCGACGATACGCAGCACTTGCCGGTCCGAACGCGCCTTGTTGGTGTCCGTCAGCACCAGCAGATCAAACACCTGTGCACTACCGGTTTCGGTGTCGAAGCGGGTGCATAACACCATGGTGTCGTCCAGATAGCGGCGGGCGCAGTCGAAGCTGCCTTCTACCGGCGAGATACTGCAATAGCCGGCGCGCTCCCAGTCCAGCAGACGGCCGAAACAGGGTTCGGAATCGAAGCGCGGCATGCAGCACCAGTCGATCGAGCCGCGACGCGATACCAGCGCTGCGCAATGACAGTCGCTGATCAGCGCATAGTCGCCGATCGGTAATGCCCGGTGTGGCGGGCGCGCACTCTTTCTGTTACCGGTTCCGGATTTCATCTCACGCGGCTCTGACTAATGATTCAATTGACTACCACCTGCTTGTGCGCATGGCTGCGCGGGTTTGTTCACGGTTAAACATAGACGGCACCCGCACGTCCAACATTGAAATTCATCAATAACCGCTTTCCGTTCACAAGCCGGGATTTATGCAGGGAGTATCCGGTCCGCAGGAACTTCGACCGCGATCAGTAAAGCAATTTCCCTACGCGGTAGACTATTAATCTGCTGATCAAGAGCTCGCCGCTGCGTGCAAACGGCAGATCCCGACCGCCGCAATCCGGCAGGCGGGTCGGTTATTGATGTTTTTCAATGACGGAGGCCAGCCAAGTCTATTAGCTGTATGGGTGATGGCTTTACGCCGTCAGTTTCCGTGGCCAGAAGTGAGCGAGCCGGAACATGTCATGATCGATGCCCAGTTACTGCGCAATGAAGGGATTTTGGTGGTCGCACCGCTGGACCGGCTGCAGAAAGCCGACTTCGAACGGTTGCGTCTGCTGGTCGACCCATACATCGAGGAGCACGGTGGTCTGCCCGGCCTGCTGATCGACGCGGAAACCTTCTTCGGCTGGGATGACTTCTCGGGTATGCTGTCGCATATCCGCTTCGCGCAAGACTACCAGAAGAACATAGCGCGGGTTGCCGCAGTCACCGACAACAGCTTTCTCGCCATACTGCCGATGGTCGCGGACCATTTCACCAACGCCGAGGTACGGCATTTCGAGTACCGCGACCGCGACAAGGCATTGGACTGGCTGCGCAACGGCCGTATCCCGGCGGACTAGCCGGCGCACAGCCTCGTTGTTCATTGCGAAAACGCAATGAACGCCGCGAGTCACCCTACTAGTATCGTCTGCATGCCGGACTGCCACCGGCGCTGATACACGGATCTCGCCAGGAGTCTCGCACGCAGGTGCTGGTTGTCTATTACTCGATGTACGGCCAGCAGGGTGGCGGGTCGCTGATGCGGGCATGGTGAAACCGGGCTAAACGTGAACCCGAAGCCAAACTCTACAGATGAGGAGACAGAAATCATGAGCAATAAGTTCGACATCGATCCCGTACGCCGCCGCACCCTGCTTGGCGCTCTGGCCGCGGTGGCAAGCGTTCCGCTGGCAAATCTGGTGATGAGTGCGCGTCTGGAAGCCGAGGAGCTGCCGCACCTCAGCAAGGATGACCCCACTGCCAAGGCGCTGAGCTACCACAACGACGCATCCGCCGCACCGCGCGTCGACAAACCGGGGACACCCGCCGCAGAGCAGTTCTGTCACAACTGCCGGTTTGTCCAGTCCGACAGCGGTGACTGGCGACCCTGCCAGATCTTCCCCGGCAAGGCGGTCAACGCCAACGGCTGGTGTTCATCCTGGACCAAGCAAACAGCTTGATTGCAGAGCAGACCGCCGGAAACGGCATTACCCGTTCCGGCGGGAGTATCCGATGTCGGTTCGTTGACGAGCGCACTGGCCGGCTACCCGGTTGGCGCGGAACCTCGGACGCGGCGCTGTCAGTTGTAAGCCTTGAAAAATCGCAGTGTGCGCGACGGATCCGCAGGCAGTGCTGCGAGTGCGCTCGCCCCTGCGGCTGGACGACTGCGAAAACCAGTCCTATCCATTGGTCCTGTCGCGCATCCTAGGCCTGACACCGCTGCCGCGTGAGCAGAACCAAGGGTGAAGCTGATGGCCAGGGAAATCGAGCGTAAGTTTCCGGTCACCGGTGCCGGCTGGCGTGCCGGTAAAGCCAGCGACTACCGCCCGGGCTACCTGAGCATCGACAAACAGCGCACCGCCCACCACCAGTTGGTGACCGGCATTGCGCAGCGGTGTGTCAACCTGCAGGCTCTATAAAATCGGATTATAACGCACGTAAACACGCTGCATTGCGGATTCGCAATGCAGCCCCCCCGTTCCTGGTCTAGATTTCCTACAATGAATACGCTGATCCTGGGCCTTATCGTGTTTTTTGCCGTGCATTCCACTGCCATCATCAATGCGCCGTGGCGGGACCGCATGGCGGGCAGGATGGGTGAATGGACCTGGAAGGCCGTGTACGGGCTGATCGCCATTATCGGCCTGCTGCTGATCATCCGCGGCTACGCCGAGGCACGTCTCAACCCGGTAGTTCTGTACACGTCGCCGCAGTGGCTGCACTACGTCGCCATGCTGCTGCTGATCCCGGTCTTCCCCCTGCTGTTCGCCGCCTACCTGCCAGGGCGCATCCAGAGCGCTACCAAACACCCCATGCTGGCCGCCACCAAATTCTGGGCGCTGGCACACCTGCTGGTCAACGGGACTGTGCCGGATGTGCTGCTGTTCGGCGCGTTTCTTGTGTGGGCGGTGACGGACCGCATATCCCTGAAATACCGGACGGCACCCTCCATGCCGTCGCTGTCCTCCTCGCGCTTCAACGATATCGCCGCTGTCGTACTCGGGCTGGGTCTGTATGTGGCCTTTATTCTTGGCCTGCATGCCTGGCTGATCGGTGTCCCGGTGATTGCACGCTGACCGCATCACTGCCGGACATCCCCGCATCAGTGTCAACCTGTTGACTATCCGCAACGCCAAACCGGTGCCTTTATTACCAATATGCAATTTGATCGAGCTCGAGGGCACCTCCGCCCGGGGCCTCAATCCTCTCCCAGCGACAGCAAACCGGCATTGCCGCCCACGGCCGAGGTGTTGTCACTGACCGTTCGCTCCACAGCCAGCCGGCCCAGATAATCCGGACCGCCGGCCTTGGGACCGGTGCCCGAGAGACCCTCACCGCCAAACGGCTGGACGCCGACGACAGCACCGATCATGTTGCGATTAATGTAGATGTTCCCCGCTCTTGCCCTGCGGGCAATGTACTGTGCGGTTTCCTGGACCCGGCTGTGGATACCCAGAGTCAGGCCGTAGCCCGTGCCGTTGACTGCGTCGATAACGCGGTCGATCTTGCCGGCGTGATAGCGGATCACGTGCAGTATCGGTCCGAAGACCTCTCGAGACAACTGGTCGATGCTGTCGAGTTCAAACACATGTGGTGAAAAAAAACTGCCCTTCCCTGTTTCAGGCGGCAGTGCCAGGCGATGAACCAGTCGGGCTTCCCTCTGCATGCGGGCGGCGTGCGCCTGGAGCATTTCGCAGGCACTACGATTAATGACAGGACCGATATCCGTGGCCAGCAGCGCCGGGTCACCGATGCGCAGTTCGTCCATTGCCCCGCACAGCATCTCCAGCAACGGTGTTGCCACTACTTCCTGCACGAACAGCACACGCAACGCCGAACAGCGCTGGCCGGCGCTGTTGAAAGCCGAGCGCATGACGTCGATGACCACCTGTTCGGGCAAGGCCGAACTGTCGGCAATCATCACGTTCTGGCCGCCGGTCTCGGCGACAAGCGGGATGATCGGCCCGGGTCGGGCGGCGATGGTTTGATTGATGTGGCGCGCGGTTTCGGTCGAGCCGGTGAACAGGACTCCCCTCACCCGTTCGTCCTCGATCAGCGCCTGCCCGACCGTGCCGCCGCGTCCGGGAACCAGTTGAACGACGTCTTCCGGAACGCCCGCTTCCCGCAATAGCTCAATCGCCCTGGCCGCAATCAACGGTGTTGGCGCGGCCGGCTTGGCCAGTACGCCATTGCCGGCGGCGAGCGCCGCACTGACCTGTCCCATAAAGATCGCCAGGGGGAAATTCCACGGGCTGATACAGGCAATAATACCGCGGCCGTGCAGCGACAATGCATTGGTTTCACCGGTCGGACCGGGCAACTGCCGCGCCCGACTGAACCGTTCACGCGCCTGTTGCGCGTAGTAGTAACAGAAGTCGACCGCCTCCCGGATTTCGTTCAGGGCATCGGGAATACAGCGCCCGGCTTCGCGTACGACCAGACTGGTCAATTCGGCATGACGGCTTTCCAAAAGGCCGGCCGTTTCCTCCAGCAACCGCGCACGCTCGCCCGCCGGCGTATTCTGCCAGGGCGGCATCACGGCGTGGCAGGCGGTAACCGCCTGTTCCAGTTCGCGCCGGTTCAGATTGTAGACATGGCCGACGATGTCGTCCTTATCGGCAGGATTGATGACGGGTTCGAGCCGGCTCCGGTCGAGGGGCTTGTCGGCGGCAAAGGTCTGCCAGTCTTTCCGGGCGCAGCGGTCGACATCCTGCTTGAGCGTGTTCAGTGTGGTGGGATCGGCAAGGTTGAGTCCGCTGGAATTCTTGCGTGCCGGGAAAAACAGGTCCTGCGGCAGCGGGATCTGTGCATGCGGCCGGCCTTTGTTCGAGATGGCTTTCTCCAGCGGGTCTGCCACGAGGTCTGCAACGTCAACGCCTTCATCGGTGATGCGGTTGACAAAAGAGGTGTTGGCACCGTTTTCCAGCAGACGGCGCACCAGGTAGGGCAACAGGTCCTTGTGCTGGCCAACGGGGGCATATACGCGACAAGCCACCTCACCGAATTGTTCAACCAGCTTTTCATACAGCGTCTGTCCCATACCGTGCAGGCGCTGAAACTCGAAATCAGTGTTGTTCCCCGCGAGTTCCAGAACACTGGCCAGGGTATGGGCATTGTGGGTGGCAAACTGTGGATAAACACGTGCCCGATTGGCGAACACATAGCGGGCGCAAACCAGATAGGAAACATCGGTATGCACCTTGCGGGTAAACACCGGGTAGTTCTGCAAACCCTGCTCCTGGGCGTGCTTGATCTCGGTATCCCAGTAGGCACCTTTCACCAGCCGTACCGGAATACGCCTGTTGTACTGCTGCGCCAGGCCGGTAACAAACGCAAGTACCGCTGGAGCGCGTTTCTGATAGGCCTGCACCACCAGCCCCATACCGTCCCGGCCCTTGAGCCCGGGATCACTGAATGTCCTGGCGAAGACGTCCAGTGTCAGGTCCAGGTGATGGCTTTCCTCAGCATCGATGGTCACTCCGATATTCCGCTCATGCGCGGCCTTGGCCAGTTCCAGCAGACGCGGGACCAGTTCCCTGATGACCCGTTCCCGCTGGGCAAACTCGAAACGCGGGTGCAGCGCGGTGAGCTTCACCGATATCTCCGGCGCGCTGACGGTGTCTCTACCCTGATTCTGTTGCTTGCCCAGGAACCGGATCGCGTTTACATAGGCATCGAAGTGCCGGTCGGCATCGGCCCGATTCAGGGCCGCCTCGCCGAGCATATCGAATGAGAACCTGTAGCCCCGGTGTTCGTCCTCCTGACTGCGCCGCCACGCCTGATCGATCGTCTCACCCATGACGAACTGGTGGCCGAGGATGCGCATCGCCGCCTTGAGCGCCAGTCGTACGGCTGGTTCACCACTTTTGGCCACGAGCCGGTTCACAAAGGCAGTGACATCGCTGCTGATCCCGGTATCCAGTTGCAGAAAACGCCCGGTCAGCATCAGACCCCAGGTGGAAGCGTTGACAAAAATCGAGCTGCCGCGACCGAGGTGGGCTTCCCAGTCGGCCTGGCTGAATTTGTCCCTGATAAGGCGATCGGCAGTTGAGCCATCCGGAATTCGCAGCAGGGCTTCGGCAATACACATGAGGGCTACGCCTTCCTGTGAAGACAGATCATATTCCTGCAACAGGCCGTCCAGGCCCGACAGCGGCTGGCTGCGCACCGATTCGATCAGCTGCGTGGCGTTGTGCCTGATGCGTGCGCTTTGTTCCGGTGTAAATACCGCCTCTCTGACAAGCCCCAGAACGGTTGCCGTTTCGTCGGCAAGGTAGGCCGTACAGATGGCGCTGCGTGCGGGGGACAGTGGTTCGGGCGATGTGGTGAAGATCATGGTGTAAGTATAGGATCTACAAACCGCTAGTTCGCCGATTGCTGTATGTAAGCCCTGTAAAGACCAAGTTCCACACTACCGGTGCCCGCCAGTAGGAGCGCAAACAGCAGCAGCGTACCGAGCAAAGGTACGAAGCCAAGCAGCGTTACAACGATCAGCGCAACAGCGAATGACCACAACTGTCCGAACCTGGAGGCGTCGCCGCGTTTCAGCACTCGCCTGCCGAGATCACCGGCATAGAGCACGCCGCTCAGAAAACCGGCAAGCAGCAGTATCAGGTAAAGGGCACCGATGACGATGGCTGGCAGCCACCCAATCACCGTAAAGAGAAGCACGCTGATCACTATCGGCGTCGCGGCCAAGATCGCAAGCCCCAGCCCCAGGCATTTCCAGGGCTCGGTGCGGATCGTGCTCATCGCAGTTCCGATGAAGCGGGGAAATAGCAGGTACAACGCGCTGCCGGTGACAATCAGGCTCAGCAGGCCAACGATGCCCGCGCCGGCGGCTGCCGCGACGATCGCCCCCGTGGACCGCTCAACGGGTTCATATCGAGTGGTGCCGCGGATCTGCGCCCCGCTTGCGATCTCTGCCGCCCGCGGGCTGCGATAGACCAGATCACCGTCGATGATCGCGCCATCGAGGATGCTAATGACATTGCCCGCGAGTGTCACGTCGCCGTTCACCTGCCCGGACAGTACTATCTGACCGCCGGTTGCCCTGAGTTCCTTGCCGACCGTACCGGCTACATCAATGCGACCGCCGGCGAACCAGGCTCGCCCGTTAACGGTGCTGTCAGGGGTCAGCGTCACGTTGCCACCCGCCGCAATGGCGTCGTCACCGATCGTCCCGCTGATGGTGACATCCCCGCCGGCAAGCCGGACATCATCCGCGACGTCGGCGTTCACACTCACCGCGCCACCGGCGGCCATGACATCACCATTGACACGTTGGCCTACAGCGACGTGTCCGCCCGCCGCCACCACATCGCCCGCGACAGTTGCCAGAATGTCCACCGTGCCACCGGCTGCATACACATCCTCGGCAATCGCCCCGTGGATGCGCACAGATTCCCCGACGTCCTGGGCGAACAACGGAAACATGGCAGTGCATAGCAGCACAACCAGCAGGTTACGGTTCAACATCGGGTTCGTCATAGTGCCCCCTTTCCCGTTGTGCGAGCCGGTTACAGCCATAGACCAGCTTGCCCTATATTAGTCGGGTTCCTGGTCTAACTCCATTTTATGCAAGCAACAGGGGGCAGGGTAAGAACTCCGGGACTTCTAAAGCACTTTTGCTCAGAAGCCTTTAGTCTGCACGCACTCCCCCCGCTGTGTCTATCGGAGTACCTGTGGTTGAGAATTGGACTAATGGGACAAATATTGGATTGAACGGCGCAGTTTAGTGTTAGCATTGGCTATCGATAGCGTTATCAACTGTTTAAAACGTTAAGGAACCAGAATGCCCTATTCGCCGGAAAACCTCGCAGAACTGGATGTGCTATTGCTGTTTGATCTCGCAAATAGCCTGGAGGGTATAAAGATACACAAGACTGCAGAGCCTGCGGTAATCGATGCGGCGCGACGTCTGTTTGACGGGGGCTTTATTACACAGGTTGACGGGGGGTACCTGACGCCACTGGGTCACGAGGCCGCCGAGTATGCGCAGTCTCTATTTACAATGTTGAATGCCCATCCCGAAGAGCCGGAATAATTGTGCTCGATTTGCGGCGCTGTGTAGCTTATGAGTATTTGGGTTCAGAGCCAACACGCCGGGACTGCTTAAGGACTTTTGCCCACAGGTTTCTGCTCTGGGCCGAATACTCGCTAGACCTGGATCTATTCAGCGGGATCAAGGGATTCGATCTGCCCGAAGAAACGTGTAAGCTTGCGGTCCCAACGCCAGGCGATTGTTTTCGCCATCGGTAGCATAACCAGGGAGACGGAAACATGATGAGACGACTTATCGGCCTGCTGGCCTTGACGACATTGGTCTGGCAACCGGCGATGGCAGGCAACATCCCCGATACGCTCGCAAAGATCAAGAGCAGCAAGACGATCACGATTGCGCATGCCACTGCCGGCCTCCCTTTCAGCTTCACCAGGGACGGCGAACCCACCGGCTACTCCATCGACCTTTGCAAGGAAATCGTGACAAGCCTGGAAAAGCAACTTGGCATTGAAGACATCAAGATAGAATGGCGGGCCGGCAATACCCCAGAGCGCCTGGCCATGGTGGAAAAGGGAGATGCGGATATAGATTGCGGGACAACCTCGATTACATTGGGGCGCCAGGAAAAAGTCGATTTCAGCAACCCGGTCTTCGTGGAATCCGGTGGGGTGCTGGTGCTCGCAAAGTCCGGCATTCAGGGGCTGGTCAGTCTCGCGGACAAAAAGGTGGCGGTCATGTCCGGCACCACCACCGAGCAGCGCCTGCTTAAAGCGCTGGAACGCAAGCACGTCAAGGCAGAGCTGGTGACCATCAAGGATACCAAAGCGGGAATGGCAGCCCTGGAATCCGGAAAGGCCGACGCCTATGCCGGCGACCGACTGGTCCTGATCGGCCAGGTTACCGAATCCAAGGATCCGAGCCGTTACGCGATGTTGAAGGAAATGTTTTCCGTGGACCCCTACGGTTTCGCCCTGCCACGCGGTGATGCGGATTTCCGCCTGGCGGTCAATCGCGCGCTTGCCGGTGTCTACCGTGGCGCCGCACTGGAGCAGATTTTCGTGCGCTGGTTCGGTCCGGACTTGCAACCCTCGGAAGTACTGCAGGCCGTGTATCTGATCAACGCTTATCCTGATTGAGCGCAGACAGACAACAAGGGCCGGTGACAAATGTCAGTGACTATCACTTGCCACCGACCTTTCCTTTCCGCGTAACGACGGATCAGCTGTCGCGCAGTGTATCCAGACGGTCTGGATCATTCAAAAAGGGGAACGGAGGCTTTGTGGTTTAATCCCTCCGTCCCCTCTCCTTCAGACCCAAGCCGCCGAATGAGGTGCTCAAGCAACGCATCCCCAGTCGCTGATTCCGAGCCGCTCCCACATACATCGCGTTTTTGAATGAGTTGCGTAAACTATACGTCTGTGTGCATGCCACCACACTGGGAGATTACATAATGAGCCTGGAAATCGCCTCTCTGTTCCTGATCCTGTTCGCGGTGATTATCATCGTCTGGGGTATCGCCGTTGTTCACACCTTGCCGGGCAAGATCGCCAGGAAGCGCGGTCATTCGCAGGTCGAAGCCATCGAGATCACCAGCTACCTCGGA
>JASFNS010000042.1:0-9415 GCA_050116915.1 Thiogranum sp.
CGCCCCGATCCAAGCCTTGTGCAGGTATCGGCTATCGTCACCGGGAAGGCGGCATCCAGTCCCTCTATATACAAGACCGCTATCAGTGAGGGCGTGAGTCAGGGTGAAGCCGAAAAAGCCAGGCAGGATATGGCCAGGAAGGACTGGCAACTCTTGCGGCGCTTGAACGAGGGGAACTCGCACATCAATATCAAGGAAGGCGCTCAGTTCACCGCGACCGAAGTGCTGTTTAATAGCCGTGTCATGGGCCGTCTGCTGGATATACTGGTTGCAGACTCACTGCCACACGAGGACGAATGGTCGTACGCCCGGCAGCCATTGGTCCGGGCACAGCTCCGTAGTATTTTTCCCCGATAGAGAAACCGCCTCCGGGCGGCTTCTCTTCTCTGTCGTCAGTGGCGCTTAACCGGTTTTAGCCGTGACGAAACACAGTAGTTGCGCACTCTTCAGGGTGCACGTTCAATGACGATCCTGGCGACCGGATTGCGCCAGTCGCGCTGCGCCGGCACGAGATCGCCGATGCCATGAATACCGCCATGGATGTGGACAAAGCCCTCGCCACCTGCGCCCGGCGAACTGCCGGCACCGCCGCATACCGGGCCGGGTATGGAAACACAGAGCTCGTCGTTGGGTTCGCTGCCGGCGTCATAGGCGGGGGCGTAGAGGGTTCTGGCGCGACGACCGTGGGGGGGCGCGATGTTTTGCACAGACACAAAGCCGTCGTTGGTCGGAATCAGCATCGCGGCCAGCGAGATGTGATCGCGCCCGGGTCGCACCGTAATCGGCACAGTCACCGACTGACCGGGGTCGAGCAGGCCCGCCGAAGTGGTGGTGGCGTTGACCCGGTTATCGGTGTCAAGAAATGTTTGCAGCGGCCCGGTGTCGCCACCTTCGGCAAGTGCCGCGAGATCGTCGCTGGGTGCGCCGCCGGGCGTGAACAGCAGATTGTCCGCCGCGCGATGGCTGGCCACCAGGAATGGTGTGAAGCTTTCACCTACGGTCAGGTTGGTAACCGTCACATTGTAGGTCACGCCGTGCGCGCCGTCGGCCCGGGCCGCAAGCGAGGTGGTCGTCACGGCTGCGCCGACAATGAGTGAAGCGAGCAGGGTGCGCATGAGTTATCTCCTTTGCTGGTTATTTGAACTCTGACCGGGATCGGTACCCCGGTCGCTTGCGACTATGCGCAGCCCGTCTCACGCGGACGTCCCTAAAGGATCACATTTTCGTCACAGTGCCCGCGTGGCGGGACGGAGGAATATCAGGCGTAGGCCGGCAGCGAAAAATCGAACTGCGTGCCCGCTTGCGGGCTGCTGTTCACGGCGATTGTGCTGGCGTGCAGGTCCAGGATGCGCTTGGTGATGGCCAGTCCCAGGCCCACCCCGCCGCTGGCTTCGCGTTCGCTTTTGTTTACCTGGTAGAAACGGTCGAACACGTGGGGCAGTTCGTCCGCGGCGATGCCGCAGCCGGTGTCGGCCACCTGCACCGCGACCTGGTCTTCGGCGGCCGAGAGGGTCACGGCCACCCGCCCCCCCTGCGGGGTGTGGCGGATGGCATTGTCCAGCAGGTTTTCCAGCACGCGCTCGATCAAGCCGATATCGGCGTTCACGAAAGGCAGGTCTGGCGGGATATACGCCTCGACACGCACACCTTCGCGCTCCGCGGGCAACCGGTATTTCAGCACGACGTCCTGCACCAGTTCGCCCGGGGCGAAGGGTTCGCGGTTCAGGCGGGTCTGCCCGGAGTCCAGCCGGGCGAGCTCGAACAGTTCGGTGACCAGTTTACCCAGGCGTTCGCTGTGGCGCAGGGCGATAGCCAGATACTCGCGGCGCTGCTCGGCGCTCAGAGTGTCCTCCTTGATCAGCAGCGTTTCCAGGTAGCCCTGCAGGGAGGCGATAGGCGTGCGCAGGTCATGCGAGACATTGGCCACGAGTTCGCGGCGCAGCGCATCGGTCTGGCGGAGCGCACCGACCTGGGACGTTATGCGGGCGGCCATGTGCACGAAGCTGCGCCCCAGTCTGCCGAGTTCGTCGCGCGAGCTGGTGTCCAGGTCGGCCGGCGGGGTGAAATCATTGCCGCGGTCGGTTTCGAAGGCGCCCATGGCCTGGTCCAGGCGCCGCAGGCGCCGTGTGACCAGCCGCAACAGCCACAGTCCGGCCAACAGTCCGACCGCCGCCGCTGCACCCAGCGCGTACAACGCCAGGCGCAGGATATAACTGTCACGCAGCATCGCCGCCACCGAGTCCAGTTGCTGACCGGCCAGCACCACATAGAGATAGCCCTGCGGCTGCGCCGCCGCCCCGATGGGTGCGGCCGAAAACACCTTGTGTCCGCCGGTGTCGCGCGGATCATCGCCGACGATGGGGGTGTGGTGCCCGCGGCGCAGGAAGGCGCGCACCGGTGCGAGGTCAACGCGCTCGCGTTTGACCTTGCCGGGCGGGGCCGAGTAGGCGAGTATGCGCCCGCGGTTGTCGAGCAGGTATACCTCGATACTGGGATTCACCACCATGTAAGTATGGAAGATCGCTTCCAGGGCGGCCCGGTTGAAGCGCCCGTCCTCCACGCTCAGCTTGTTCTCGGCGATCAGGTTGGCGGCGAGTTCCCGGTTCAGTTGCTGGTTCAGCTCCTGAAAGTACAGCCGCCCCGCCTGCAGGGTCACCAGCAGGTACAGCCCGCCGAGTACCGCCACCAGCACCACCAGACCGAGCGCCAGGCGGGTATACAGGCTGTTGAATGGCATTCGCATCTATGGCACCACAGCGTTCCTGGCGCCCGCGTGCTCGGCAAACTTGTACCCCACGCCCCACACGGTCAGGATGTATCGGGGTTGGGCCGGTGTGTGTTCGATCTTCGCGCGCAGGCGGTTGATGTGGGAGTTGACCGTGTGCTCGTAGCCGTCGTGCCCATAGCCCCACACCACGTCGAGCAGCTGGGCACGGCTGTAAACCCGCCCGGGGTGGGTGGCGAAGTGCAGCAGCAGGTCGAATTCGCGGCTTGTCAGGCGCACTTCGGCGCCGTCCAGGCGCACCTCGCGCCGGGAGGCGTCGATCTCCAGTCCATTGACACGCAGGACCCTGGCCGTTTCCGCCGGTGTCTCGGCCATGGCATCCACCCGCCGAAACAGCGCCTTGACCCGCGCCAGCAACTCGCGGACGCTGAACGGCTTGGTGACGTAATCATCTGCACCGACCTCGAGTCCCAGGACCCGGTCCAGCTCGCTGGATTTGGCTGTCAGCATCAGAATCGGCAGATAATCCGCCCGTGCCCGCAAGCGCCGGCAGACTTCCAGCCCATCGAGCCCCGGCAGCATCAGATCGAGGATGACCAGGTCGAAGGGTTGCGTCTGCAGGCGTTGCAGTGCTACCTGGCCGTCGCTGCAGTGTTCGCATGCATAGCCGGCATCTCGCAGGTGCATTGACACCAGTTCGGCAAGATCGAGATTGTCTTCGACCACAAGAATACGGCGACCCACGTCGGCCTCCCCGGATTTGACAGGTTTGTCTCAGGTTTAGACAGGAAAACACGGGAATGTCACGAAATCATCCCAAAGACGCTCCAAGGACAATTCGCCGGGTCTACGGCCGCTTGCCGCGCAACCCCGTGCTGCCCGTCGATACACGGCAAGATGCCGCCCTTTGGGCGCGAATGGAAGGGCCACTCACGCCGGCTTCAGTGCCGATGCCGGCCAGTGGCACTACCTGCCGACACCTCAATGCCGACGCGGCAGCGTTCGCGAAAGCAGGCCGTAAGGGGCAGGCTCCCGTGTTCCTTTTTGTTTTCAGCGGCTTCGGCATGCGCATCCCGCTGGGCGGGTTAACCCCTGTGTGGGTGGTCCAACCCTTTTCAAGTATAGCCGTCCGCGCCGACGGCGCCAGCGCACTCGCTGCCGGCACGGCCGGTCTCGGGGCCTTGTATCCGGATCGAGGTGGGGCGGTGTCGAAGTGCAGGCCCGGGTAACCGGTGCTACTGTGGACTCTGCGGTGTCACCTGTCAGACATCGAGTACCGCGACCTCGAGTTCCAGGGCCTCGGTGTCGCCCAGTTCGTCGCGACTGAAGAGTTCCGTGCCGGGGTGCGAGGCCGTGGCGCTGCCGCAGGTTACGCCGAAGCGCAGCATCTCCAGCGGGGTCGCGCCGCGCCGCGCCGCCGCGATCAGGCCTGCGACCAGCGCGTCACCACAGCCCACGGTCGACTGCTTGTGCACCTTCGGCGCGTTGCAGTGATAACTGTTGTCGGCGTCGACGAGGATGGCACCGTCGGGACCCAGGGAAATACACAGGGCGCCGGTGCCGCGCTGTTGGATGCCGCGCGCGGCTTCGGCCACGGCGTGAGTAGTTTCCAGGCGCCGCTTGATGGTCATTTCCAGCACATAACGGTTCAGGCGCACGAGGTAGGGCTGTGCTTCCAGCGCCTGTTCCAGCACGGGACCGTAGGCGTCCACCACCACCTTGCCGCCCCGGGTTCCTATGCGTTCGACCAGGTCGCGATAGCTCGTGTCCGGGACACCCGGCGGCAGCAGGCCGGTCAACACCGCGATGCCGTCGCCTGCCATCTGCAGAAAGCACCGGGTTATCTCGGCCAGAACGTCCGCCGGTATCGCCGGCCCGACACTGGTAATCTCGTACTGTCCCGGCGGGCTGTGTTGCAGGATAGTGGTGTTCAGCCGGGTCTCGCCCGGCACGTTGAACCAGGTATGCCGGTCGCCGAGGGTGTCGCCGAGCAGGCGCAGGAACAGCTCGCCGCTCTCGCCGCCAACGATGCTGCAGCAGTGAACGGGTATGCCCAGCTCGGCCAGTGCGCGCGCGACATTGATGCCGTTGCCACCCGGGTGGTACCAGGTCTGTCTGGCGCGCACCTTCTGGTACTCCAGCAGCTGCGGAATTTCGTAGCTGATATCTACCGACGGATTCAGCGCGAGTACGGATACCGTGCTGTTGTGTTGCTCGCTCATGGGCGCCTCCAGGTCATCGCAGGCCTTTTTTGAGAATGAGGCTGCGGCCGGTCATGACCGGCGGCTGGGGCACGCCGAGCAGCTCAAGTACGGTGGGGGCGATGTCCGCCAGGCCGCGGCCGGTACTGAGTCGCACCGGCCCTTCGCCCATGATCAGGAAGGGGACAGGGTATTCGGTGTGCTGGGTATGGGCTTCGCCGGTATTCGGATTGATCATCTCGTCACAGTTGCCATGGTCGGCGGTCAGCAGGATTCGCCAGTTGTTCTCCAGCGCCACGCGAAACACCCGGTGGCTTTCCAGATCAAGTGTCTCAACGGCGCGTATCACCGCATCACATCGCGCCGTGTGTCCGACCATATCGGCATTCGCGAAGTTGGTGACGATGAACGCATACTTGTCGCTTTGGATGGCGGCAATCAACTGATCGGCTATTTTGGACGCGCTCATTTCCGGCTGCATATCGTAGGTCGCCACCGCGGGCGAGGGAACGATAATGCGGTCCTCGTTGGGGAAGGGCGGTTCGCGGCCACCGTTGAAGAAGTAGGTCACGTGGGCGAATTTCTCGGTCTCGCTGCAATGCAGCTGCGGCAGACCGGCGTCACTGATCACTTCGGCCAGGACCTGGCCGGGCGCCTGCGGCGCAAACAGCACGGAAAACGGATAGGTGGCGTCGTACTCGGTCATGCAGACCAGCTTTTCCAGGCAGATTCCACTGCGGTCGAATGCGTTGAAGTCCTGGAGACCGAAGGCTGCGCAAAGTTGCCGCGCACGGTCGCTGCGGAAGTTGAAAAACAGTACCGGTTCGTCCCTGGAAATACCGGCGTGTCCGACAATGACCGTCGGCTGTATGAATTCGTCGCCCTCACCGCGCGCGTAGGCTGCTTCGATAGCTTCGCGGGCGGTTGCGGCCTTGAAGCCCTGGCCCAGCACCATCGCGTTCCAGGCCCGCTGCGTACGGTCCCAGTGCCGCGCGCGGTCCATGGCGCAGTAGCGTCCGCTGACCGTGGCAATCGAGCCGCGCCCCAGGCCGGCGAGCGCAGTCTCAAGCTCGTCGAGATAACTCAGCGCCGCCCGGGGTGCAGTGTCGCGCCCGTCGGTGATCATGTGGATCACCGGTTCGATGTCGGTGTGGCGCAAAAGGGCGAGAATGCCGAGCAGGTGTTCGATATGCGAATGTACGCCGCCGTCGGATACCAGTCCCACCAGGTGCAGGCGGGTGGCGCCGTCGACCAGCGCCTGCCACGGCCGCAGTTGCTCGAGTGCCCCGCCATAAATCGCATTGGCGATCCGCACCAGGTCCTGTTCGAGGACGCGGCCGGAGCCGAGCGTCAGGTGTCCAACCTCGGAATTGCCGAACTGGCCGTCCGGCAAACCCACCGCCCGTCCGGACGCCTGCAGTACGGTGTGTGGATAGGAGGCGAAGTAATGGTCGAGGTGCGGCGTGCGCGCCAGCGCCCACGCATTGTGCGCGCGACTGGGGTTGAGGCCGAACCCGTCGAAAATAGCCAGTAGTACAGGTCTTGGTGTCACCTTGATTCTCTCGGGACTATGGCGATGGCAGAGGCCGGGACGTACATTGCATGCCGTGTGGCTACGATAGCACAGTAGCGCTTAAACGGAAGTGGTTGCTGAACGCCGCCGGCCGGGTTGTTGCGGGAGGGCGCGGGCCCGACGCCTCGGCCTGGGCAGCCGTGTTATCTTTGCCAGGCAAGCAAAGGCCGGAAGAATTGCGCCCCGAATTCAACTGCTGCGGGCAAGTCAAAGACACTGGTATTGCCCCGGTCTTTACGCCGCCAGGCGTCGGCTGTCGCCGCATTCGCAAGGAAGACCATTTCCATGCACAGACTTTGCGCGGCGCAGCCCGATGTGCCTTGCCAGCGGATCCCTATGCAGGGATATTCCGGTCTGGCAGACAGCAGCCTGTCGCCCTGCATAAAAATCTCGACCGGTGCCCCAGTCACATGACACACGGAGTTAACCCGGGTACGGATTTCCAGCATAGGCGCGACGGACAGCGCGTCCAGGGCGCACATCGCGTGAACCGTCACCCCGCCGATGGTGACCCGGTGTGCTCTTTGTTCCAGGGTAAAGGGGTAGGCGCCGGTAACGAGGCGCCTGTCGGACGACAGTACGATGAGGTCGTCTTCGGCCAGGCGCTGCAAAGCCGCATCGACGCCATCCGTTCCGGCTTGAGTGGCAATCTCCCCGCGGGACGGTGGACACCCGCGTTCGGCGAAACTGCGCAGAATTTGTCTATGCAGGGCCCGCAGGGACGGATTAAGTCGATCCTGTTTCTCCTTGAGCGGCAAGAGCCCGTTCAGGCGGGCCAGGGCATCACTGATATTCATTGTGGTCATTTCCGATTTGCGGTCAAAACGGGGCCGTGCAAGCAAGATTTTTTACTATACTTGAACTGAAAGCGCCAGGCTCAAGGCATTCAGACCAGACCCAAACCGAGCCGGCTTTCGGGAGGAGGATATGACTCAACTTGCGGACGAGATGGGCGTTATTCAGTCGCTGGTGGAGCGTTTCGAGAGGCAGAGGTTGCCACGCCTGCTTGAGCTGAAAAAGCGCGTCGACCTGGGCGAAGTGCTCAGCGGGCTGGATATTGCCTTTCTCGAACAGGTGATTCACGACGCCCAGCAGAGCAAGCCGCTGATGGGCCGCCACCCTGAATGGCGGGACTTTTGCTGCACCGTCGTGCACCTGTACGAACACATTACCGAAAAGGCGCTGGACAACGAGGGCCGGCCGCACTAGCGTCCGACACGCTGCTCGTGCGCCGCACTCCAGTGGCGGGTGCAGCCAACGTTGGCGGGGGCGGCTGCATGCCGCCGAAGGTCCCGGTTATGCGCGTGAGGGTCAGGGGTTCTTGATCAGTATTTCGACGCGCCGGTTGGTCGCACGGCCTTCCGGGGTGTCGTTGCTGGCCACCGGTTTCTCGGCACCGTAACCCGTGGCGATAATCCGGCTCGCCGGAATGTTACCCACGTCGACCAGGAACTTGGCGACATTCTCCGCCCGCGCCTGGGAAAGTTTCCTGTTGACCTCGGCACTGCCTGTCGAGTCGGTGTGACCGGATATCGCGATAGTACTATCCGGGAACGTGTTCACCGCCTGGATTATTTTGTTCATCAGGACGAAGTTGTCGGGGCCGATTTCGCTGCCGCCGGGTTGGAAGTGGAAGCCGTGTGCGGATATCAGTACGTTGCCGCGCTGCTGGTAGACGCTGGCCTCGGCCGCGGTGAACAGCGACTGTACTCTGTCGATCGCGGCGCGCTGCTCGGCGGTCAGGGAAAGCTCCTGTTCGTACTGCGAACGCTGAGCTGCCGTTTCGTCCCGTTGTTTTTTCAGGTCCTTGATGGACTGCTGAAATCCCAGCACCACGTTACGATTGGGTTCGTTGAAGGGCAGCGGCTCACCCAGCGGTGCGTTGATCTCGCTCAGCTGTTTCTGATACCAGAGCACGGTATCTTCCGGGGTATATTTGCGCCGGTCAAAATCCTTGATCAGTTCGGTAATCGCCATGCTGCGTTCGGCCAGCCATTTCGCGCGGCTGGCGTGTGCATTGGCCTTTTCCGTCCGGGTGCGGTCTGCCGCCAGCACGGATTGCGCCAGCTTCATTTCCTCCTCGGCGAGCTTGAGTGTCTTGGGCGCATACTTGTCCGCGTCTTTCTTGTTGGCGTCCGCGATGGCTGCCTGCGCGGCCTCGACGGTACCTTCCTGCAGCGACGCCAGTTCCAGCTGTTCATAGCCCGCGATCAGATTCTGGCGCCGCTCTTTGGCGTCCTCCAGCCTGCCGCGTTCCACCAGATTCGCAGTCTTGCGCAGGTCGGCGTCCAGGTCCGCGGTAGTAACCGGGAAGATGCTGGCTGCGCTGGCCTCGTAAGCCTTGTGACGGGCTTCCAGCACGTCACGCAACAGATCGCGACTTACGCCGGCGTGCTGACCTGCTTTCGCCAGGGCTTGCAGTCCCTCGGCTGCGGCTGCGTTCGCCGTGCCCGGGCGGTCCGCCCGGGCCTCGCTGATGGCGTTCTCAAACGCGGCCTGCGCGGTGCGGTAACCCTCGGGTGCGAGGTCGTTCACATCCCTGGCCGCGGCATCCTTCAGGGCCTTGTTCAGCTTCGAAATCTGTTCGTATTGCGCGAGAATCTGTTCTTGGGTGAGCTTGGGTGCCGTCGCGCATCCGGCGAAAACCGCGACAAGGATGAGAGGGAACCAAAAAGCGCCAGGGGTTTTCATGACCGTTTCTCTCCCGGGTCCGTTGTGGGGAACATCAGCAGGGGCAATATAGTTCATCCACGTCCAATGCAAAACCCTCGCCCGGCCAAAATGGCTGCTTTTTTATCGATTGGATAGCGGCGCGTTTGTTTGTCACCCGGGAAAGCAACAGTGCCAGCATAAGACAGCGCGGCGACCATCGGGCCGCCGCGCGATCAACATGACTGTCCGGGATGCCAGGGTCTA
>JASFNS010000043.1:0-9384 GCA_050116915.1 Thiogranum sp.
ACCATCGACAACCTGCCGACCTGCGCCATCGCCAGCATTGCTTTCGACCTCGACACCTGGCAAGCCGTCTACCGCAACACGGGCCGGCTCACCCGCTACGAGTACCCGCGCAAGCACACCGGTTAGTCAGCCGGCATCTTTGTCCTTGAGGCGCTCTATGCCAAGAGCCTTGAGCACGTACTTTTCATAGATCGGCTCGGAGCTGCCCTTTTTCATCTTGCGGATGAAATACTTCTCAAACGCAACTTTTGCGTAGTGAACCCATTTGCCCTTCTTGAACCAGTTGACGTTGCGCGGCGGGATCTGCGGACAGGCCACGAATGCCGCGCCGGTATCGCCCATGTCGGCAAGGCAGATAGCATTCCAGGTTCCCTTGTGGCTTGGTGTCTGGCCGGCGAGCTCCTCCTTGATGTTCTCGACAATGGCCGTGACCATCGATTCGATCATGTAGCCGGTCTTGGGGGCACCCGTGGGCACCGGTGTTGCCTCCACCGGCGGAATGGCGATGCACACGCCAGCCGAGTAGATATTGGGATAGGTGGGGTTGCGCTGGTTGTCGTCCACGAACACAAAGCCGCGCGGGTTGCACAGGCCCTCGACGCCGGCGACGGCATCGACACCCTTGAAGGCCGGCAGCATCATCGAATAGTTGAATGGCAGCTCATGCTGTTTCTTCACCTCACCATCCTCGGTGTACTCGTCTACGAACATCTTGCCGGCTTCCACCTTCGTGACCTTGGCGTTGGTTATCCAGGTGATATGGCGGCCGCGCAGCTCGGATTCCAGCATACCCTTGGAGTCACCCACGCCACCCAGGCCCAGGTGGCCGATATACGGCTCCGAGGTCACGAACACCATGGGAACCTTGTCGCGCAGCTTGCGCTTGCACAGGTCGGTGTCCATGATGAAGGCAAATTCGTACGCCGGCCCGAAACAGCTGGCAAACGGCATGGCACCGACAATTACGGGCCCGGGCTTTTCCAGCAGCTGCTGGTACTGATCCCAGGCCTGCTTCGCATGGTCCACGGTGCACACGGACACGGTGTTCGCGGCCGGCCCTGCGCCCTCCACCTCGTCGAAAGCGAGTTTCGGCCCGGTAGCAATAACCAGAAAATCATAATTCACCGTGTTGCCCGAAGCCAGCGTGATGGTATTGCTCTTCGGGTCTATCTGATTGGCGGCTTCGGCGATAAAGGCGATGTTTTTCTTTTCGAGATAGGGGCGTATCGGAAAGCTGATGTCGTCGGGTTTGCGCCAGCCCACCGCCAACCAGGGATTCGACGGCACGAACTGAAAGTTCTCGCTGGCGTTGATCAGGGTAACCTGGTGCTCCCGCGATAGCGCGTCGCGCATTTCATAGGCACAGGGCACCCCCCCAGTACCGGCACCGAGAATAACAACGTGAGCCATGATTCACCTCCATCCTTTTCTTCAACAGACTGTCGCCACCTAACTATAGCAGTAAATCATACACCCGAATCCACCGCCTGCGGATTGGACGAACGCACACTGGGTGGCGCCGGCTGTCGGACATATTGGCAGAACATTTTGTGTCACCCCGGTGATGCAAAAGGCCGGTTGTGAAACTCCAGCCTCAGCCCGCCGGCGTTGGCCAGGATACGGGTGAAAGCCCCGTTATCGACGCGTGCGCGGTACCAGCCGACCGGGTCGGCCTGCAGCACAAACCCCAATGCCGCGCGAATCACCCCGGCGTGCGCAACCACCAGCACGTGCTTGCCGGCGTGCGCCTGCAGCGATGCGGCAAGCGCCTCGGCGACCCGCTCGCCAAAACTCTCCAGGGGTTCGGCCCCCGGCGGCCGGTTGCGTAGCGGGTCACGATAGAAGGCCCGGTACTCGCTTTCATCAGCAGCGATAATTTCCGCCCGGGTGCGCCCCTCCCAGCTGCCGAAGCCTACCTCGCGGAAACGCTCATCGACCGACAGGGGCACCGCATCGCGCTCGCTCAGCGCCACCGCGAAATCGAGACAGCGCCGCAGGGGGGAACTGACAATCTGCTGCCAGGGGGCGCGGTCACCGACAGCGCCCCACATCTGCTGCCAGCCCCTGTCACTAAGCGGATCATCCGCGCCATTTCCGCGGAAACGACTGCCGCCGCGCGGTTCGCCGTGACGCAGAAAGTCGATGAGTGTGTCCGTCATTGCGCTTTATTCGCGCTCCAACGGGGTAACACTGGCACCATCGGGCCTGGGTTGCCGGTTTTCCAGGATTTCGAGCGCTTTGAAGAATTCACCCTGCAGGCGAGCCATTGCGGCCCGCCCCTTTTCGTCATAATAGACACAGGTGTAGCTTACCGGCTCACGCAGATCCGCGCGCTCCCCGGGGTGAAAATCACACCACGCAAGTTCAATGAAGCGCGGCCCCTGGCCGTCTACAAACACGATCTCTTCCCGGTCGACAACCGCCAGGTACTGCATCGAGCGTATAGGCACAAACAGGTTGTTGTCGCTGCGGCTGCGGGACAGTAACAGCAGGATCTTCCGGTAGTGCTCGGCCGGCAATGTGCGCCGCTCCCGGTCAATTTCCCTGCCACGTTCGAAACTCAGTTGCATAGCAGCATGGTGGTCTGGTTAAAGCACCCGGGGCGGCCTAGTCATCATCGAAAAGCTCAGGATCCCAACCGGCGGCGCGCGCCCGTTTCGCTGCCTCGCTCTGGATGCGCAGAAAGCGCTCGCGCATATCGGGCGGCAGCTGACCGACCTGGTAACCGTACTTTTCCCATTCCACCTGCACCTTGCCCCACAGGTCCTCGATACCCTGCGACAACCAGCCCTCGCAGGTTTCGGTTTCTTCGATCAACCCGAACGCCCAGGCGTCGCGGATGATCTTCCCGGTATCGGTCATACCCCCGTTGATATCCTTGTCGATACCGACGTAGCGTTTCTGGCCCTTGGAACTGTGCATTGAAAAGTTACCTGTCTTTATGATGTCAGGCTGGCGAACAGTGTCGGCAGCTTTTCCGGCAAACGCTGTACATGATCGATAATCGTATAGTGACCTTCTCCGAATATCCGCTTCACGTACTGGTCGGCATCCGGATCCAGCGTCAGACAGTAGGTCAATATCCCCTTCGAATACAGCTCCTCGACCGCCTTGCGGGTATCGTGACGCAGATGCTGCGGGTCGCGCTCGTCGATATCGGCGGGTTCGCCGTCGGTAACCAGCAGCAGCAGTTTGCGCCGCTCCGGCTGTTTCAACAGGTGTTGCGCGGCGTGGCGCATGGCCGCCCCCATACGGGTGGACAAGCCGCCACGCATGCCGGCCAGCCGCGCCTTGGCATCGTCGTCGAAATGCTGGGTGAAATCCTTGAACCTGTAATACTGCACATCGTGGCGACCGTCGGAGGCGAAACCGTGAATGGCAAACGGATCGCCGATACCGTTGATGGCGGTCGACACCAGCGAGGCGGCCTCGCGCGTCAGTTCGAGGACTGTCTTGTCCGAGCCCGCCACGACTTCGTTGGTGGATTCGGATAAATCCAGCAGCACGACAACGGCAAGATCGCGGCTCTTGATGACGTTACGCATGGTGATGCGCGGGTTGGGCTGCTCACCCATACGAATCGCCACCATGGCATCGACTGCCGCGTTCAGATCGATCTCGTCGCCGTCTTCCATGTTACGCACACGCTGAACACCCTCGGGCGTCAGCATATCGATAATCTGCTTGATCCGGTGGGTTACGGGCTTGTTCTCGGTGAGAATGTCCTCGATGGTTTCCGGATCACCTTTGGGCTGCCGGCGTTCGAACACCGTCACCCAGTCCGGGCGGTGCAGCTGTACCTGGTAGTCCCACTCCTGATAACGGAACGGATCGGACACCGGTTCCTTGCCCCACATCTGGTTATAGCTGATACCTTCGTCCTCGTAGGGAAACACCTCGGTCTCGCAGGTCCAGATCTCCTGCGCATCGTCGCCGGCATTCTCCACGTCCACCTCGTTGGCCATCTCGATAATGCTGACCGTGCGCCGCACCTGGCGCTGACTGGCGGGCACATATTCGACTTCCGTCGACCAGTCGAACTCCTCGAACTCCCAGGCGTAGCGGTTGTCGTCACGGTACGGAATGCGGATGTTCTGCAGTATACGCAGGCTGGGCACTTCACGCCGCGTCGCGAACAGATTGAAAAGCTCGATACCCATGTGCCATGAGAAATTGACGTTGTCCTTGTTCGCTTCTATTTCAGCGTGGAACCTGTCGGCAAAGGCGTTGAGTGCATCGTCCTCGCTGCGCACGCCGTTATCCAGCAGCATCAGCGCGAGGTGTTCGAGCACCGCGACCGTCGGGTGTTCGATCTGGCCTTCGAATTCGGCCTCCAGGAGGCTCTTCCAGAGTTTTTTCAGCCCGGGGAAATTCTGCACAGCGTTGTATTCGACGCGCGCATCCTCCAGGTGACCGATAAAAAACATCTGAGCCTGGCTGAGCTGTTCCGCAGATATGGCTGCGGTCGTATAGCACATGTGCGACGCCATGTGCGCGGCGGTCGCGCGATACACCTCGAGGCCCTTGACGTCCGCGACAGCGTCGACCGCGTCGGGCAGATGCAGCACCCGATGCTCGATATAGGGCTTGAAACCCTCGTGGTCTGCCGCCGTCGGGCGCAGAAAGAAATCCCGACCCCACAGTGCGCGCAGATAGAAATTCAGTTTGCGCTGGGTGTCTATGAACAGCGTGCCCCGGCGCTCCTTCTGCAGCATGGCCTTGCTGTCGCTGGTTGCCAGGTTGAAATAGTTTTGCAGATTCTGGAAGTCGCGCCGGTAGGCGTCGGCACCGAAAAACGCCCAGCGCTTCAGGCCACTCAGCGTCAGCTTGGAGAGCAGCTCATCCATATGGTTGAGCATGGGACGCAGACCGCGCGCCGCCTTGGCCGACAACTGGTGGACGAAACTGAGATAACCGCGCAGCAGCTCCGGATCACCGAGACGCCGCGCAGCGGTCGGCAGGGTGGTGAACATCAGCGCAATCACTTCACCGGAAGTCATCGAGGACAACTTCATGGCCGACTCGATAACGTCGCGTATAATGTCCTCGCCGCATTCCTTGACCACGGCGGGCATTTCCTCGAGGTAGGAAATGACGATGTCATTGCCGCGACCCAGCTTGCACAGGCCCTTGCCGCCTTCGAGATAATCGTGCAAGCCGGCCGGCGACATGACCCGCGATGCGTCGCGGTACATGCTCTCAAGGGCATCGACAATCGCCGGGTCGGCTTCCTTCAGACATTCACGGTATTCGTCGAGATCTATGCTCATAAGGTCTGTCCGCCGGAGTTAACACCGACACTGATTGGACTAGCCGAAAAAGGTCTGCACCGCCGCGTTCAGCGTATCACGCATATCCGGATCGTCGGTAAGCGGCGTCACCATGGTCATGGTGCAGGCAGCGACCGGCTGGATACCCTTTTTAATCAACTGGCCTGCATACACCAGCAGGCGTGTCGAAATGCCCTCGTCGAGACCGTGCCCTTTCAGATTACGCGCGCGGTGCGCGATCTGCACCAGCTTGCCCGCGGTATCGGGGTCGACACCGCTTTCCTTCGACACTATTCCGGTTTCGGTTTCCGCCTCGGGATAATCGAAATCCAGCGCACCGAAACGCTGCTTGGTCGACTGTTTGAGGTCTTTCATCAGGCTCTGGTAACCCGGATTGTAGGAGATCACCAGCTGAAAGTCCTCGTGCGCCTCGATCAATTCACCCTTCTTGTCCAGCGGCAGCGTGCGACGGTGGTCGGTCAGGGGATGGATAACGACGGTTGTATCCTGGCGGGCTTCCACTACCTCGTCGAGGTAGCAAATGGCGCCGATGCGCGCAGCGGTCGTGAGCGGACCGTCCTGCCACTTGGTGCCTTCCTTGTCGAGCAGAAAACGGCCAACCAGATCGGACGCAGTCATGTCTTCGTTACACGCGACGGTGATCAGCGGACGGCCGAGCTTCCAGGCCATGTATTCGACAAAACGCGATTTGCCGCAACCCGTCGGCCCTTTCAGCATCATCGGCATGCGAGCGTTGTACGCCGCTTCGTACAGGTCGATTTCGCTGCTAACCGCCTCATAATACGGCTCTTTCCTGATTTTGTATTGATCGATATCGATGTTACTCATAGCCTTGGTTCCTGAATCTGGTTGCCATGCATCTGCCGGACAAAATAAAAAAGCCCCTGCCCGCGAATACGGTCAGGGGCTTTTGCGGTTCAAGCTACCCTGCCGGTTCAGGCCTTGATCGGACCACGGTAGATAACCATAGAGGCACCCTGTGACTGGGCGTAGTTATCAAACCCGACAAGGCGAATATGGTTGTTCGGATGGGCCGCATGACAGGCGTCCGCTTCGGCCAGAATGGTCTCCACGTTGGTTTCGCCGAACATCGGCAGCTTCCACATGTACCAGTAGTGGTCGAATGCGTTTTCCGGCTCGGTGTGTTCGATAGCCGGGTTCCAGCCCTGGCTGACAATGTATTCCACCTGCTTCTTGATGCTTTCCTTGTCCATCTCCGGCAGGTAGGAGAATGTTTCGAACTTGCGGCTCGATGAATCGGTCAGGCTCGATTTGTAATCTTGCATTTCGCTCATTGGTAAATCCTCAAATCTTCTGGCAAACCAGGTTTGCGGGGCGGGCGCCATGCCCGCCCCTGTATCCAAATGGAAAGACCCGGACGCTTATTTGTGCGCAACGTCCAGTTTGTCAACAGTGTCGAATTCGAACTTGATTTCCTTCCAGGTTTCCATTGCAGCGGCCAGTTCAGGGCTGGACTTGGCGGCCTGACGCAGCACATCGCCACCGCGCTTTTCGAGACCTTCGGCACCATTCTTGTTGCGGTCTTCAACACAGGCTTCAACGGCAACACGGTTGGCCGCGGCACCGGCTGCGTTGCCCCAGGGGTGGCCCAGGGTACCGCCGCCGAACTGCAGAACGGAATCGTCACCGAAAATGGTCACCAGCGCCGGCATGTGCCAGACGTGGATACCACCGGAAGCAACGGCGAAGGCGCCGGGCATCGAACCCCAGTCCTGATCGAAGAAGATACCGCGGCTGCGGTCTTCCTTGACATAAGGCTCGCGCAGCAGATCGATCCAGCCCAGAGTCGCCTCGCGGTCACCTTCCAGCTTGCCCACAACGGTACCGGTGTGCAGGTGGTCGCCACCGGACAGACGCAGGATTTTGGTCAGCACGCGGAAGTGGATACCGTGGTGCGGGTTGCGGTCGAGCACGGCGTGCATGGCGCGGTGGATGTGCAGCAGCAGGCCGTTGTCGCGACACCACTGGGCCAGGCCGGTGTTGGCGCAGAAGCCGCCGGTGATGTAGTCGTGCATGATGATGGGCGCGCCCAGCTCTTTCGCGTATTCGGCACGCTTGAACATCTCGTCCGGGGTCGGCGCGGTAACGTTCAGGTAGTGACCCTTGCGCTCGCCGGTTTCGGCCTCGGCCTTGTGGATGGCTTCCATGACGAAATCAAAACGGTGGTTCCAGCGCATGAACGGCTGGCTGTTGACGTTCTCGTCGTCTTTGGTGAAATCCAGGCCGCCGCGCAGGCCCTCATAGCAGGCGCGACCGTAGTTCTTGGCGGACAGACCCAGTTTGGGCTTGATGGTGCAACCCAGCAGCGGACGGCCGTACTTGTTCATCTTGTCGCGCTCAACCTGGATGCCATTGGGCGGACCGTTACAGGTCATGACGTAGGCGATGGGGAAGCGCACGTCTTCGAGGCGCAGGGCACGGATGGCCTTGAAGCCGAACACGTTACCCACCAGCGAGGTGAACACGTTGACGACGGAGCCTTCTTCGAACAGGTCGATCGGGTAAGCGATGAAGGCATAGAAACAGGTGTCATCGCCCGGCACGTCTTCGATGGCGTAGGCGCGACCCTTATAGTGATCCAGGTCGGTCAGCAGGTCGGTCCAGACTGTCGTCCAGGTCCCGGTGGAAGATTCGGCAGCCACGGCAGCAGCGGCCTCTTCACGCGGCACGCCCGGCTGCGGAGTGATTTTGAAGCAGGCGAGAAGGTCGGTTTCACTTGGCGTGTAATCCGGCATCCAGTAGGTTTCGCGGTACTCTTTTACGCCCGCGCTGTATGTCTTAACTGCCATCGTAATCTCCTAACGTCGGTTTTGTGTGGCTGGCCCGGCGATACTGTGCCCGAACCTCATCCCATCGGGACTGCCAGGGAATCTCTCAGCCGGCAAGCAGCTTGCCGGCAAATTGGAAACGCGATCCTAGCCCCATCAACCCATTATTAAAAGTAAGTATTTATGATTGACAGAATAAGCGAAACTTATGGTTTAGTGCACGGCAGAGCGCCCGGGGCACGCGCTGGGCAGGGATGGCAACACTATGAATTGTCGATAAACTTCAGGCAGAACGGCTAGCTACCGGCGGTTCGTCAGGACTCGTCGTCCCCCAGTTCCTCGCGCAATGCCTTCTGCTCCTCGCGGCGCGCGACCAGCGCGTCGTAGGCATCGGCTTTCTTTTTGATGCTTTCTTCGCCGAACATGATCTGCAGAATCATCCGTTCACCGAATTTCAACAGCGCCAGATCATCCGTATAGAGGCTCTGACGGGTGGTGTCATCGATGTCGAAGGTAGCGCTGAAACCTTCGCTCTTGACGAATTCGCGGAAGCGGTCGAGATCGTAGCAGGCCATGAAGAAAAACTGCAGGCTGGAGCGCGACAGTGAACCGATGGCCGGACCCGCCGATTTCATTTTCAGGATCAGCCGCCGCCAGCCGCTGCTGTGATCATCGTATTCCTCGAGACCCTGCTCCTTGCGATAGTCCCGAATGGTGATTTCGCGTTCCTCGAAATGTCCCTTGCAGTGGTCTTCGTGGACCATCGCATAGGAGACACGTTCGAAATTTTCGTCCGCCCGCCGCGTGGACAGCAGGCCCACCGGGTAGTAGCGGCAGGCGGTGGGGCGGTCTTCGTAAACGCTGCAGCCTTCATCCGTCATGAACTGGCATTCGGTACCGCCTTCGACGGGCTCCATCTTGACGCCCGCAATGCTGTTCTTGTTGAACTCGAACGGGTAGGTGTACTGCTTGAGGAATTCGCCGGACGTAAGGCCCAGGCGCTTTTTCAAACGCAGGATGTCATAGGGTGTCAAGGTGATATCGATATTGCGGCAACAGGCGTTGAAGCACTCGATCCCCTTGTAACAGTTGAACTTGATGACATGGTTTTCATCAAACTGCTCCGGGACGACGGGACTCTCTACAAACGGGGATTCCTTGATATCGATCTTTACATCAGCCATGTCACTCACCTCTCAAACCCGGTAAAACAAGGGTACCACACACGGAGCAGAGCACATTTCTCACGAATACTGGGGAAAAATCTGCTTTGGTCCTGACAAAGAAAAAGTCCGGGCACCCTG
>JASFNS010000044.1:0-9195 GCA_050116915.1 Thiogranum sp.
ACAGCGAGCTGTAGCGAGCGACAGCCCGCCGCGATCTGCCCCTGCAGATCCTCGCTCAAAGCAGCCGCCGGACTCACGCCGACTTGCGCGCCGGACCGGTCTTTTTCAAATGCACCAGCAGCAACGAGATGGCCGCCGGCGTCACCCCCGGGATACGCGCCGCCTGGCCGATGGTTTCGGGCGCAACCTTGCTCAGCTTCTCCCGCACCTCGGTGGACAATCCCTTGACGTGGCGGTAATCGAAATCCGTTGGCAGGCGCTTGTCTTCATGGCGCCGCTGACGCTCGATCTCGGCCTGCTGACGGGCAATATATCCGTGGTACCTGGCCTGGATCTCGATTTGCTCGGCGACCTTGTCATCCTTGCAACCCGGTCCGACCCCCTCCAGCGCCATAAGACCGGCGTAACTCAGCGCCGGGCGCCGCAACAGGTCCGCCGCGCGCTGATCGCTGGTCAGCGTTTCGCCGCTGTGCGCCGCGAGGCGCTCCGCAGCGGCACTGCCGGCGCGGACCCACAGCCCCTGCAGGCGCTGCTGCTCGCGGTCGATGGCTTCGCGCTTGGCGCTGAAACACTGCCAGCGCGGCCCGTCCACGAGGCCGAGGTCGTTGCCGATCTCGGTCAGGCGGAGATCGGCATTGTCTTCCCGCAACAGCAGGCGGTACTCGGCGCGGCTGGTGAACATGCGGTAGGGCTCATTGGTCCCGCGCGTGATCAGGTCGTCGATCATCACGCCGAGATACGCCTGGTCGCGGCGCGGCGTCCAGCCGTCCTCGCCGCGTGACCGGCGCGCGGCATTCAGCCCGGCGATCAGACCCTGCGCGGCAGCTTCTTCGTAGCCCGTGGTGCCGTTGATCTGGCCGGCGAAGAACAAACCGTCGATGCAGCGGGTTTCCAGCGTCGCCCTGAGATCTCGGGGATCGAAGAAATCATATTCGATGGCATAGCCCGGGCGGGTGATGACGGCGTTTTCGAAACCCGGCATGGAGTGCACCAGGTCGTTCTGCACATCGAAGGGCAGGCTGGTGGAAATGCCATTGGGATAGATCTCGTTGGTCGCCAGGCCCTCGGGTTCAACGAATATCTGGTGCGAGGCCTTGTCGGCGAAACGCACCACCTTGTCCTCGATGGACGGACAGTAGCGCGGCCCGACGCCCTCGATCACCCCGGAGTACATGGGTGAGCGGTCGAGACCCGCACGAATGATGTCGTGGGTGCGCTCGGTGGTCGTCGCAAGGTGGCAACTGACCTGCCGCGGGTGCGCCGCACCGGTGGCCAGGAAAGAAAAGCTGGGGATCGGATCGTCCCCCGGCTGCTCACGCAGCCGGGAGAAATCAATACTGCGCCCGTCAATACGCGGGGGTGTGCCGGTTTTCAGCCGCTCGACGCGCAACGGCATTTCGCGCAGGCGTCGCGCCAGCGCATTGGCCGGTGGATCGCCGGCGCGGCCACCCTGGTAGTTCGACAAGCCGATATGGATGCACCCGCCGAGAAAGGTGCCGACGGTCAGCACCACGGAGTCGGCGAAAAAGCGCAGACCCATCTGCGTCACCACGCCGGTCACCCCGTCGGCTTCGACAATCAGATCATCGACCGCCTGCTGGAACAGTGTCAGGTTGGGCTGGTTTTCCAGCGTCGTGCGAATCGCCTGTCTGTAGAGCTGGCGATCGGCCTGACAACGGGTAGCGCGCACCGCCGGCCCTTTGCTGGCGTTCAGCCGCCGGAACTGGATGCCCGCGGCATCGGCCGCGCGGCCCATCGCGCCGCCTAGCGCGTCAATTTCCTTTACCAGGTGTCCCTTGCCGATGCCTCCGATGGCGGGGTTGCAACTCATCTGGCCGAGGGTTTCGAGGTTGTGGGTCAGCAGCAGCGTGTCCGCGCCGCTGCGTGCCGCCGCCAGCGCCGCCTCGGTGCCCGCATGGCCGCCACCGACGACGATCACCGCGTACCTGTGCTTGAAGTCCATGGGTTATCCGACCTGATTAAGGGAATGAAAAGACGCGGAATTATACCGCAAAAAGGCGCCGCCCACCCACCGCTCACGACATGCTGTCGGATCGGACCGTAAACTTAGTGTATACATGGAGTTTCGGGTTAGTGGCTTATTATACTGTAATATATAATATTATATATCTGTGTTTTTTACTATTTTATCAATTGCATAAGAAAGTCTTTCGGCTATGACGGCCTCGCTATAACGGTCCAACACTTTGTGAAAGGCCGCCTGGCGCAGGTCTTCACACAGCCCTGGATCATCCATGAGCCGCGCCAGCTGGTCGGCTGTCTGGCGGCTGTCACCGACGTCCGCGTACAGCGCCTCACGACCGGGTTCGAACATGTCGCGATGACCCTCGGCATTGGATAACACCATCGGTGTTCCGGCGCGCGCCGCCTGTAACGGCGTCAGACCGAAAGCGTCGGAGCGTGCGGGTATGCACAGAATGTCTGTCTCGGCGTAGAAGCGGTCGACGTCCTCTACCCAGCCGGGAAACGTCAATTCCCCTGCCAGACCCCGGGCCACCGCAAGGCTGTGCAGGGCATGCCGCTCTGCACCTGCGCCGCCCAGGACAGCCTGAAACTGCCGGCCGCTCTCCTTGAGCAAGGCCAGGGCATCGATGAACACATCAAAACCCTTGACGCTGTCAAAGCGGCCCAGTGCGGCGATGCGCGGTGGGCGGCTGGGCTGGCGCTGACCCGGTGCCTGACACGCGTCGATTTGAATTCCGTTGGGTATCACAAAACACGGCTTACCGTTGGCGGCGCTGGCAAAACGTGCGCGGATGGACTGGTTCAGCGCCACGCAGGCATCGGCCGGCAGCAGGCGGCGTATCTTGTGGCTGTGGCTGACGGCCAGCAGGGGCGCGCGGCCGCCGAGTGCGCGCTTGAGCAGCGCGACCGACCGGCTGCAATGGGCAACCGCCAGTTGCGGGTCGAACCCGAGCAGCCGTCGCCGCAGCCGCCAGGCCGCAACCAGGTCATAGTGACCGCGGTTGTCGATGACCTCCAGCTTGACGCCCGGCGGCAGGCGCGTCGCATCGGGCAGGTGTCGCCGGCCTACCAGCATCAGCACCCGGTGCCCCTGAGCGCTGAGCAGGCGGCTGTAATCGCAGACCACTTGCCAGCGTCCACCGCTGGCGTCACCGAGCACACTGTTTACGATGCGCATTGCGCCGGATTCCACCTGTGGTCTGTTCAGCCGGGGCCGGCCCCCGGGTAGGGCACATTGTAGCAGGCCCAACTTGCCGCCCACCGTGTTACAGTACCTCCACGCGGCCGGATTTACGGACACCGGGTTGGGGGGCCAACGCTGTGTCCGACAGGCCGCACCCGGGAGTCACCCACCACCCCGGTTACGCGCACGCCCGCTACGGCGTCGTCAGCATTCACATTGGACTGTCGATAACCTCAGATCGAGGCGCTTCGGTGCTGTTACGCCCGGGAAACCCGGCGGATTGCCGCGAATTTGCGCCCCGGGAAACCATTGGCATGGCTTACTGTATTGATAAACATGAGTTTTTACGAGGCAGTCGAATAATCTGGACCAGTCCAGATAAAACGACTGCCAGACAGAATAAAACCTCAAGCCGGAGTATCTAGTCAGCATATGGGCAAAAAAGATTATTGTGCGACCCTGTCGTTGAAAAGCCGTATTGCGGAATCACGCACCCGCCTCTACCGCGTCGCCCTGGCGTGGTGTGGCGACGAAATGCTAGCTGATGATTTGGCACAGGAAACCATGACAAACGGAATTACGAACATCAAACAGCTGCGTGACGAAACCAGGCTTTTCGCCTGGCTGTACAGCATCCTGAACAATAACTGGCGGCTGCACCTGCGACGCAAGAAATGCCACGACGAGCTTGACGACCAGATGCCCGGTGAAGACGACGAGCCGCTGGGTCACTGCCACGAGATCGAGATCGTTACCCGGGTCCGCCGGGCGGTGGCGAGCCTGCCGGTGCAGCAGCGCCAGGTCATCTCCCTGGTCGACCTGGAGGAGTTTTCCTACTGCGACGTCGCCGAGATCCTCGATATACCCATCGGCACGGTGATGAGCCGGCTGCACCGGGCAAGAAAGAACCTGCTTGCGCGGCTGGAAAACCCTGCCGTTGAACCGCAGACCGGCAGAGAACATATTCGAATAGTGAAATAGCGCCATGAAGCAAAAGCACATTGAACACATCGATGATCTGATGGTTAACGCCTTTGTCGATGGACAGCTCGACGCCGTTCATTGCGAAAGCGTGATTGCCGCAATGGAAGCCAGCGCGGAGACGCGCGAGCGTGTCTATCTCATGCGTCGTGCCAAGGATCTCATCAAGGTTGGCTTCGAGAGTGCCGAGACGCCGTCGGCCACCGGACCGGTACCCGGAAGAGGTCTGTTCGGCAGACGCTATTCGATGGGATTGGCGGCATCGCTGCTGATGGTATCGATCGGCTTCGGCAGCGGCGTGCTTGGCTACTATGTCAGCAAGCAGCTGTCACCCCCGACCCCGGCCGGTGCGCTGGCCGCGGCCCGTACACCCAGTACCAATCACGTCATCCTGCATGTCAGTGAATCCGATCCGAAGCAGTTCTCGGCAGCCATGCGCTACGTTGAAAACTTCCTCGATAGCAACCAGGCACCGGGAAGCCAGATAGAGGTTATTGCCAACTCCGGCGGACTGGACCTCATGCGTGCCGACAAGTCGCCGTTCAAGGCACAGGTGGTCGCCATGATGAAGCATCACAGCAATGTGCATTTCATTGCTTGTGCAAACGGTATTCGCAACCTGCGCAAGCTCGGCATCGAGCCCAAGATAATTGGTGACATCGACACCGACAAGACTGCCGTCGACCATATTATCAACCGCCTGCAGGCAGGCTGGACCTACGTCAAGGTCGACGACATTCCGGAAATCTGATTTCGAAACCGCTTTGTCCACCAGCGCGGCGCCGGTCACAACCGGCCCGCGCTGTTTTTTGCGTGGCTGTATTATTATTTCGCGATCGCTTGCGCGGTGAAATTGCTCATGGCCTTGCGCATCTTGGCAATCACCGGATCACGGTCCGTGATGTTATGCCGCTCGGCGATGTAGCCGGGATCATTGTAGGCGATCCACACCTGCCCGCCGGCGTCCTGCCAGGCGAGCAGTTTCAGGGGCAGGTCGATGCCGGCAGTCTGGTTGCTCTGCATCAGTAGTGTACCGATTTTGGGATTTCCGAATATCAGGACCGTCGTCGGCCTCAGCTTCAAATCGACACCTTCCGCGCCCTTGGCGTGGTCGATGCGGGTGAAGATGGTCATTCCCTTACTCTTGAGCGCCTGCTCGAAGCGATCGAGCGTTTCATCGACGCTATAAGGACTCTTCATTGTGATGAGGCCGTCGTTGTCGGCTGCGGCAAACGACACCGACAACACCGATAGAACCATTAGCCACAGAATACGCTGCATGCTATCGCTCCTCCTTGTATTTGAATTATTGAAGACCGAATAGTACTCGGCCCAGATGCTATCAGGAAGGTTCCCCGGCCGAAGCATCCGGTGCTTCGCCGCGTGGAAAAATGGGCGACGGGGCCGAACGGCCCCGTCGCAGACGGCCTTAGAAGATTGCCAGAAGCTGGACCGAAATACGGTTGTCCACCTCGTCCAGGATCTGGTTCGGCGGTGCCGAGGACGAGAAATTCGGCGCCTTGGCATCGCGGATTTCATAGTTGACCAGAGCGCGGGTCTTCTTGTTGAACCACCACTGGGCACCGACGGTCCAATTGGTGAATTCACGCTCATTCGGATCCTGATTCTTTACCCGATCAAGATAATCGTAGCGAAGATCAAGCTCCAGGCGTGGCATCACCTTGTAGCCTAAATCCACGTAGTAACCGTCGGCTTTTCCGTCCGGCGAGATGTTGAAAGAGGCCGTCGCGGTGTTGGCATTATTCCGGCTGCCGGGAACGGCACCGCCGTCGGTGCCGTTGAGCACCATACCATCGGCCCAGACGTACTCGGCGGCCGCACGCCATTTGCCCTTGCGGAACGTGGAACCGACACCGTACCGCTTGCGGTCGTAGTCCTGTTTTCCGGCTACGCCATTGACGAACTCCAGGGAGCGTTCGCCTTTCTGGTACCAACCGAGGAACTTCAGTCCCTCACGGCGGGGGCCCTTGCTGTCACCGAAGACCTTTTCCGATGCCCAGTACAGGTAGTAGTCCTTTTCATTGTTATTATCCTCCCGGTCGACACCGGAACCATTGCCAAGCATGGCAGCGTAGGTGTGCTCCATGCCCATCCAGTTGAACCAGTCGAAAACCTGGATACCGATATCGCGAAACGCACCGAATGCAACAGGCTCGTTTTCATCCTGGGTGTTGGAACCGTCACCGTCGAAGAAACGCTCCAGCAACAGCTGGTCGGTGACGCCGGTGAAGTTGATGTAGTTGAACACATGGATCGCCTGCAGGCCTTCCTCTTCACCGGGATACTTGAACTGGCCGACGCGGACTCGGGCGTGCGGAATGTAGTTCAGCGTCACGCTGGCATCGGTCAGCGCTACCGCCGAGCCACCCTTGGTAAACTTGGTGATGCCGTTGTCACCGCCTTCGAACAGCAGGAAGTAGTTGGTCTTGCCGTCGAGCGGGAAGTTGGCGCCCCGGACACCTACACGGGCGCGCCGCAGGTTGAACGTTGAACTGGAGTTCAAGTCGGGACCGATCTGGTTGAACACCGCTTTCTGGCCGTTCCACGGACCGGCCGGCAATTTGGAATTGCTGGTATAGTCGTATTCAGGCTGGATAAAGCCCCAGAGCTTAGCGCGGTCGGTCGATCCCGACGGTTCGGTACCCTGCAGCTTCAGCCAGTTGGTCGCGTTAGCTGAAAGGGATGTACCGGCAGCCAGAACCGCCGCCAGTGCCAGGTGTAATTTCTGCATCTTTCTCTCCCAAAAAATGGTGGTTACAGGACAATCTTTTGTTAGCTCAAGGCTTGATCAGCACATAGCCCTGGCTGACGAGATCCAGGATGCGGACGACGCCTGCATCGACGGGCGTGGCATTGGCGTCCAGTTTCGGTTGATAGCCAAGGTTCTTGGTGACTTTCTTCATGGTGTTCGAGCAGGCACTGAAACGAACGCCGCTGTTTTCCGCGAGATTATCGATCCGTCCCGCGTTCGAGTTATCCGCGAACAAAAGCCGCAATCCGGGACCAAAGGCGACGATTTCAACATCCACCCGGTCCGGCCCGTAGTGCTTTATGAGGTTACTGGCCACGTTGAGCACCAGCGTCTGCTTCGATGCGTCATTATCGCTGATCTGCAGAACGACCTTCTTTTCAGCAAAGGGCTTTTCGGCGGGCGCCGCCCAGAGCTGACTGGTTAGACCCAGACATACAAGGGCAACAAGCCAGGTCCAGGATTTGGTGAGTCTTTGCATAACTTCCTCCCTCGGGATCCACAACGGTATCTGTCGCCGGCGAAAGTGCCGGGTTATTGACATAGAGACGCTGGGCTATGAATTTATTCCAAAACTTTTTTGCCCGATGTCAGGAAATAGATCGACCACCCGCCGCATCTATCAGGGCATGAAATTGGTCGAACATTGGTGCCTGGCACACAGCCGGCGAAAACAGATCGCCGGCGCCCGGCCGCGCCTGTTCCGGGTGGCGCTGGCAGCGATCCCATGGAGAGCCGGGCGAGCAGCGCCCCGGTGAACACCCGATGCCCGATACCGCTGCCAGCCAACTCGAAACCGTGACGCGCGTACGCCGGGCGGTTGCTGCGCCGCCGTTCGATCAGCGCCGGGTGCTGTCACTGGTCGACCTTGAAGGCTTCGCCTATCGCGAGGTTGTGAGGATTCTTGATATTCCGGTAGGCAGCACTGTTATGGCCGCTTTCACCAGGTTCGCAAGGCGCTGCTCGGCGCCCTGGAGACGCTGGCCGGTGGCCAGTCGACGGTCACAATGCCGATGATCAAAAGGGTCAAGTAAGATGCGATCTCCGAACGACCTCGAGCAGCTCACCCTGAACGCATTCGTCGACAGAGAGCTGGACCCGGAACAGGAAAGAAGTGTCCTGACGGCTATGGAACTCGATCCCGCGGTCCGCGACCAGGTCCACGGATTGCGTCAGGCAAAGGACTGGATGCGCACGGGTTTCGGCGACGCCCGATTCCGACCAGTAACGGCTTTGCCGAAACGTCGCGGTTTTGGCCGTTTTCGACCAGGCGTCGCCGCGTCTCTGATCGCGCTCACGGTTGCCGCCAGCGGGGGACTACTCGGCTACATCTGCGGAGAGCGCCCGTCAGCACTGATGGTACAGGCAGAAAACCCGGAGCACATTCTCCTGCACATCGATAATGCTACGCCGGGCACATTCGAGACAGTACTCGATTACGCAGAAGCTTTTCTCGCTGAACACCGGGCACGCGGTACGGAAGTCGAGGTGGTTGCCAATGCCGGCGGAGTCGATCTCATGCGTGTGGGTGGATCACGCTATGAAGAACGGGTTAAATCGCTCAGCCACCGTTATCAAAACCTGCACTTCCTGGCCTGTGCCAATGCCATTCGCAGCCTTCGCAAACAGGGTATCCGTGTAAAGGTACTGGATCAGGTCAACGCCGAGGAAACCGCGATTGACCACATCGTGGCGCGGATTCACAGCGGCTGGAAGTACGTGAAGGTCGGTGAAGGAACAGGTATCTAGTTTGCAGCAACCAGTAGAGAGACTCCTCGTGTCCATGTTGCAACCCCGCCGATGCGGGGTTTTTTTCTTTGCCCGCAGTCTTGCCGGGCAGGTACAGGAACGGTCAGTAGAGCTCTCTGGCAATTGACGTCCGGACTGTCATGCAACGCTTTTTCGATTAAAGCTCGCCCAGGATACGGGCCCGATGTTGTTTGTATTCCTCGGCGGAAATAACACCATCGCGGTACATTTTATCCAGTTTCTTCAAGCGCTGTTCCACATCGTCAGATATTACCGGTTTTGCGGTCCCCGCCGGGCTCGGCCCCTGTACGTCTGTTTTACAGACGAGGGTCACATTGATGTCCCCGGCAGGGGCCGTATGGGATACAGGGACCGCGTACTCATCACAGCCGCTTTTTTCAATAGTAAGCTTGCCGCTCACCCGGTAGACGATGCCGTAGTCCTCAGCGGCCACCCACTTATGTGGGAAACTTTTGTCGATATTGACTTTCAGGGGCGTTTCCCCAAGTTTGGTGCCATCTGCCCT
>JASFNS010000045.1:0-9141 GCA_050116915.1 Thiogranum sp.
ACGCCACCGAGGTGCACAACAGCATCCGGCGCGGCGACAACCGGCTGCCCGCGGCGGGCGAGGCGCTGGAAGCGCTCCTGGCGGCCGCGCACGGGCTGGACCTGGTCGGCGTGTGGGCCGGCGGCGCGATGAGCCACGGCTTTGCCAATTCGCTCGGTCAGTTCAACTGGCACAGCGCTTACAGCTTCAACCTGGACTGGAGCATCTACCGTGAGGGCGACAAGGCGGTAAAGCAGAACTACGCGGGTCTTGCCTGGGATGGCGACTTCCTGGCGCAGAAGATTGCCTATGCGCGCGAGACCCTGGCGCTGCTCGGGCACCGGCCCCGGCAACTCAAGCCCGGCAAGTACCGCGTGTTTCTCAGCCCGAGCGCGCTCTACGAGCTGATGCAGATGGTCAGCTGGGGCGGCTTCGGGCTGAAAAGCCACCGCACCGCGCAGACACCGCTGCTCGGCATGGTGCGCGAGGGCCTGACGCTGCACACGGACGTGACGATCAGCGAAAACCACGCCGCGGGCCTTGGTCCGCGCTTCACCCGCGCGGGCTTCATCAAACCGGACAGCGTCGGGCTCATCGAGCGGGGCGAGTATCGCCAGTGTCTCGCCAACCCGCGCAGCGCCAGGGAATACGGCGTGCCCGTCAATTGCGGCAGCGAGCATCCGCAGTCGCTGGAGGTCGGCGGTGGTCAGCTGCACCAGAACGAGGTTTTCACTGCGCTGGACACCGGGCTGTATATCAGCAATCTATGGTACTGCAACTTTTCCGACCGTAACCACTGTCGTATCACCGGCATGACCCGCTTTGCCTGCCTGTGGGTGGAGCAGGGCCGACCTGTGGCGCCGGTCAACGTCATGCGCTTCGACGAAAGCATCTACCACATCCTCGGCGACCGCCTCGAAGGCCTTACCCGCGAGCACGAGCACATCCTGGATACCGGCAGCTACGAATGGCGTTCCGACGCCAGCGCCCGGCTGCCCGGTGCGCTGGTCAACGACTTTACGTTCACCCTCTAGGCACCGGCCCGGCGTACCCGACGCTCACCTGCCAGGATCCCGGTCGACCCGCCTTCGCAAGCTTGTCGCGACGCGCCAATCCGGTAACATGGCCGGTCCCGGAGAAGTGACCAGCAGTCAGCGGATCGATCCCCCGTGCCCAAGGAATACATACGCGTTCGCGGCGCCCGCCAGAACAACCTCAAGAACCTCGACCTCGACCTGCCGCTGGGTGAGTTGATCGTGGTCACCGGGGTCAGCGGTTCGGGCAAGTCGTCGCTCGCTTTCGACACGGTATACGCCGAAGGGCAGCGCCGTTATGTCGAGACCTTCTCGCCCTATGCGCGCCAGTTCCTCGACCGCATGGACGCACCCGGCGTCGACCGTATCGACGGCATTCCGCCGGCTATCGCCATCGACCAGACCAACCCGGTGCGCACCTCGCGCTCCACGGTCGGGACCATGACCGAGCTCAACGATCACCTGAAGCTGTTGTTCGCGCGCGCCACCCGCCTGTATTGCCGCGGCTGCGGGGCTCCGGTGCGACGCGATACGCCGGACAGTATCGCCGATGCGCTGTTCGCGCGCGGTGGGAAACGCGCGCCACGCGCCCTGATCACCTTTGCCATCGACGTGCCGGAGAACTTCAGCCAGGAGGAAGTTGAAGCCCTGCTGGCACAACAGGGCTATACCCGCCTGCACTCGCGTGCCGGCAAGCGCCTGGAAGTGATTCAGGACCGGGTGCGGCTGGCGCCGGATCGCCGCGAACGCATTGTCGAGGCGCTGGAAACCGCGCTCAAACACGGGCACGGTCACGTGGCCGTCCATGCCCTGGACGCCGACGGCCAGGTCGGCGATGCCTGGCGCTTTTCCGGCGATCTGCACTGTGCCGATTGCGATATCCACTACCAGGAAACCACGCCGAATCACTTTTCCTTCAACTCGCCCATCGGTGCCTGCGAGACTTGTCGCGGTTTCGGCAGAACGCAGGGTATCGACTACGGCCTGGTGGTGCCGGACGCGGGCAAAAGCATCGCCGACGGCGCGCTGAAACCCTGGCAGACCGACGCCTACCGGGAATGCCAGGCCGATCTCCTGCGCTTTGCCCGCAAGCGTGGCATACCGGTCGACGTGCCCTGGAAAAAACTCACCCGGGCCCAGCAGCGCTGGGTGATCGACGGCGAGGGTGACTGGGACGACGGTGTCTGGTACGGCGCGCGGCGCTTCTTCGCCTGGCTGGAAAGCAAGGCCTACAAGATGCACATCCGCGTGCTGCTGTCGCGCTACCGGTCCTACGACGAATGTCCCGCCTGCGCCGGCGCGCGGCTGAAACCCGAAGCCCTGTGGTGGCGCCTGGGTAGCCAGGCCAATGCCGATGCGGTACTGACGCCCGGGGAGCGTTTCACACCGGTTGGTCTGACGCTTCCGGCAAAGACCTGGCAGCGCCTGCCGGGGTTGACCATCCACGACGTGATGCGACTCCCGATTGAGCGCTGTGCGCAGTTTTTCGCCGCGCTCGAGCTGCCGAAACCCCTGGACGAAGCGACGCAACTTCTGCTCGCGGAAATCCGCGCACGGCTCAAATACCTGGTCGATGTCGGGCTGGGCTACCTGACCCTGGACCGCCAGTCGCGCACCCTGAGCGGCGGTGAAGTGCAGCGTATCAACCTGACCACCTCGCTCGGCACCTCGCTGGTCAACACCCTTTTTGTGCTCGACGAACCGAGCATCGGTCTGCATCCGCGGGACATACAGCGCGTCACTGGCGTACTGCACCGGCTGCGCGATGCCGGCAACACGCTGCTGGTGGTCGAGCACGACCCGCAAATCATGCTCGCCGCCGACCGCATCCTTGACATGGGCCCGGGACCGGGCGAGCGTGGCGGCGAGCAGGTGTTTTTCGGCACACCCAGGCAACTGCTGCGTTCCAGGGCCTCGCTTACCGCACAGTACCTGCGCGGTGAGCGAAAGGTTTCTTTAACGGGGTCAGACTCGATTAATCCCACGACTGCTGGAACATTGAAGACACGCGGGTTAATCGAGTCTGACCCCATTAAAGCTATCGAGATTCGCGGGGCGTCGGAGCACAACCTCAAATCCATTGACGTCAGGTTGCCGCTGGGACGACTGGTGTGTGTGGCCGGTGTCAGCGGTTCGGGCAAGTCCACCCTCATTCAGGACGTACTCTACAATGCGTTGCGCAAGTTGCAGGGCAAACCGGTGGAAGCACCCGGCGCGCACCGGGCCATCAGGGGGCATGAAAAGATCGGCGATGTGGTGCTGGTCGACCAGTCGCCCATCGGCAAGACCACGCGCTCCAACCCGGCGAGTTATGTCGGTGCGTGGAATGCCATTCGCGAACTGTTTGCCGCGCTGCCCGAAGCCAGGGAGCGCGGTTACAAAGCCAGCACCTTCAGCTTAAACTCGGGCACCGGGCGCTGTCCTACCTGCGGCGGCAACGGTTTCGAGCACGTGGAAATGCAGTTTCTGAGCGACGTGTACCTGCGTTGCCCGGATTGCAACGGCAGCCGCTACCGGCCGGAGGTGCTGGAAATCACCCTGGATGGCAAGTCGGTGTCAGACGTGCTCGGCATGACCGTAAGCGAGGCGCTGACATTTTTTGCCGATCAGCCGGCGGTGCAGACGGTGCTCGCACCGCTGGCCAACGTGGGGCTCGATTACCTCGCGCTGGGCCAGCCTGTGCCGACGCTCAGCGGCGGCGAAGCCCAACGCCTGAAACTTGCCGGACACCTGGCGAAGTCGGGCGGTCGGAAGACCGCCGCAAAGCCCACGCTGTTCCTGTTCGACGAACCCACCACCGGTCTGCACTTCGACGACATCCGGAAACTGCTCGCGGCGTTCCAGCGCCTGATCGACGACGGTCACTCGCTGGTGGTTATCGAGCACAACCTGGATGTGATCAACGCCGCCGACTGGGTCATCGAACTCGGGCCGGAAGGCGGTGACGCCGGCGGCGAGATCGTTTGCGAGGGTACGCCCGCACGGATCGCGAAGCACAAGACCAGTCACACCGGCGCGGCGTTGCGCGCCTATGCGAGTGAACTGAAAACGGCCGGGGCTGTTGCGGGGGAGGGGGCAGAGCTCGCTATCGCGAGGTCTGTCCACTCGGAAGGAGAACCGGAGACCGCACTGGCAAGAGCCAGCGCCGTCCGCGGTTCCATCGAAATCCTGCACGCGCGTGAACACAATCTGAAAAACGTCACGGTTAGCATCCCGCGCGAAAAGTTCACCGTCATTACCGGCGTATCCGGGTCGGGTAAAAGCACCGTGGCTTTCGACATCCTGTTCAACGAGGGTCAGCGACGTTACCTGGAATCGCTCAACGCCTATGCGCGCCAGTTTGTGCAGCCGGCCTCGCGCGCCGACGTCGACGCCATATTCGGCATTCCGCCCACCGTGGCCATCGAACAGCGCACCAGCCGCGGCGGACGCAAGAGCACCGTTGCGACCCTGACCGAGGTGTATCATTTCCTGCGCCTGCTGTTCGTCAAACTGGGTACACAGTACTGTCCCGACTGCAACGTTCCGGTCCAGCCCCAGACCGCCGAGTCGATTCTCGCACAGCTCAGCAAGGCGCATCGCAACCGGGAGATCACTTTGCTTGCGCCGCTGGTGGTGGCCCGCAAGGGCTATTACACTGACCTGGCGAAGTGGGCGGCCAACAAGGGCTTCGAGCACCTGCGCGTCGACGGTGAGTTGCTGTCCACGGCCGAGTGGCCGCGCCTGGACCGCTACCGCGAGCACAATATCGAACTGCCCGTCGGCACCATCAAGGTCAGCGCAAGAAACGAAACCGGCCTGCGCAGCCTGTTGCAACGCGCGCTGGAATTCGGCAAGGGCTTGGTCATCGTCAGGAGCGCGCGCACTGAAGCCACTTTTTCCACCCACCGCGCCTGCCCGAGCTGTGCCCGCAGTTTCGACGAACTCGACCCGCGCCTGTTTTCCTACAACTCCAGGCATGGCTGGTGCGAAGCCTGTTACGGCACCGGCCTGCAGTTGAGCGGCTTCGATGCGGAGCAAAGCGGCGAGGAAATCTGGTGGACGGACTGGTGGGAGGGCGAAACCCCCGCCTGCCCCAGCTGCGGAGGCGCGCGCCTCAATCCCGAGGCGCTTGCGGTGCGCTTCAAACGCAAGTCCATCGCGGGGTTTGCCGGCATGACAGTTAAACAGGCCGGTGCACTGTTCAGGACGCTCAAACTCAAGGGTCGCGAGGCCGATATTGCCCGCGATATCCTGCCGGAGCTGCAGACGCGGCTGAAGTTTTTGTCCGATGTGGGGCTCTCGTACCTGACCCTGGACCGTGCGGCGCCGACCCTGAGCGGCGGTGAGGCGCAACGCATACGCCTTGCGGCACAGCTGGGTTCCAACCTCAGGGGTGTGTGTTACATCCTCGATGAACCCACCATCGGCCTGCACCCGCGCGACAACCGCATGTTGCTCGACACCCTTGGCAAACTCGAAGGCAAGGGCAACACCATCGTGGTGGTCGAACACGACGAAGACACCATCCGGCGCGCCGAACACGTCATCGATCTCGGCCCCGGTGCCGGCGTCAACGGCGGTGCAGTGGTCGCGGCCGGCCCGGTCAGTACGCTCATCAGGCAGCCACACTCCATCACCGGCCGGTTTCTGGCAAAACCGTTGCAACATCCACTGTTTCCCAGAAGGCCGGTCAACATCAAGGGCCGGGGCGCCGATCCCTTTCTGGAGATCCAGGGGGCACGTCTGCACAACCTGAAAAATCTCTCCCTGCGCGTGCCGCTGCGGCGCCTGAGCTGTGTCACCGGTGTGTCCGGGTCGGGCAAAAGCACGCTGGTGCGCGATGTCCTGCACGATAACCTGCACCTGCTGTTGCAGAAAAAAGGCAAAGGCAGAAAGAAAGCCACCCCGCAACAGCTGATCGGCTGCCGCGCCATCAAGGGCGCCGACAGGCTGCAGCGCGTACTGGAAGTCGACCAGACGCCCATCGGCAAGACGCCGCGTTCCTGCCCAGCGACCTATGTGGGCATTTGGGACGACATTCGCAAACTGTTCGCCGCCACCACCGAGGCGCGAATGCGCGGCTACGGCCCCGGGCGTTTCTCCTTCAACGTCAAGGGCGGGCGCTGCGAAGTCTGCGAAGGGCAGGGCATCAAGAAGATCGAAATGAGTTTCCTGCCGGACGTGAAAGTGCCCTGCGAGGTGTGTAACGGTGCCCGCTTCAACCCGGAAACGCTGGGCGTGCGCTACAAGGGCAAGAGCATCGGCGAGTTGCTGGCCATGAACGTGCGCGACGCGGCTGACTATTTCCACGCCCATCCGAAAATTCACCGCGCCCTGGCGCTGCTCGATGACGTCGGTCTCGGTTACCTGAGCCTGGGTCAGCCCAGCCCGACGCTGAGCGGCGGCGAAGCCCAGCGTATCAAGCTGGTTACCGAGCTGGCGAAGGCCAGGGCCGATAAACCGGGTGAATCGGGATCGGGTCCGGTTTTATCGAGAATCGAGGCGGACCGCGACTTAAAGGGCACCCTGTACATACTGGACGAACCCACCGTCGGCCTGCACATGGCCGACGTGGAAAAACTTATTCACGTGCTGCACCGCCTGGTGGACGCCGGCAACAGCGTCATCGTCATCGAACATAACCTGGATGTTATCGCCGAAGCCGACTGGATCATCGACCTGGGGCCCGAGGGCGGCGATGGCGGCGGCAGGATCGTTGTGGCGGGGGCGCCGGAGGCGTGTGCCAAAGCCAGAGGCTCGCACACGGCAGGATTTCTGCGCGGGTTCCTGCAGGAAAGAGCCGCAACCACCGCGCGGTTTTGCTAATCGCGCCGCAGAAAAGCTCGGTGCCGAACGAAACAGGCGCAGCACCGGTAAGCGGGTGTCGCCGCGGGCAGGGTTGTACCCCGATGGCCGCCCGGTTACCGCTCCTTTACCTCACCCAGCCACGGAAAACGCCCGGGAGAACATCGCCCAGGACGGCGGCATAGGCCCAGACGAACAGCGCAGCCAGTACGATCCCGAGAAAACCCAGTAACACTGTCAGACCCTCTTCCCGTTGCCAGCCGCGAAACATCCAGTAGCCCTGCAGGCCGGCGAAACCCGCGGCCAGGCCGGTTACCATCACCATGTCCTTATGGTCAATATCCATGGGCAGGATGAGAATAAAAAAGAACGCGAATGCCACGCCCAGCGGGGTCAGCGAAAACAGCCAGCGCTGTACTTCGGTTTTGTCGCGGTGCGATTGAATCAGATGATCAAGCTTGTCGTTGATATGCACAGCCAGTCCTCCTTTTGCGCAGGGCAAAATGCGAACCATAGGCTACCCGCACGAACCTTGCGGGGGTATACAGGCAACTCTAGTTCAGCCCGGGCGCTTGTCCAGCGCCTGGACGTCTATCTACGTAGTGTCCGTAACTGGAAAACCACCGGATTGTTCCTATACTCGGTCTATCGGTTTTTCGATACTTGCACATTGGTTAAGGATGCATGAACAGGAGTCGGATGTGCCACATCATCAGCCGATCGTTGCCAGGAGTCGGGCATTCTCCGATATTATGTCGCTGGCACGACGCGTTGCCCGGTCTTCCTGCGCTGTCCTGATCACCGGTGAGAGCGGCACCGGCAAAGAACTGATCGCCCGCACCATCCATGACAGTTCACCGGCCAGGACCGGCCGCTATATTCCCATCAATGTCGCAGCCATTCCCGACGATCTGATTGAAAGCGAGCTGTTTGGCCATACCCGCGGCGCATTCACCGGCGCGGACCAGGGTCGGCTGGGGGCTTTTCGGGCGGCCGACGGCGGCACGTTGCTGCTGGACGAAATCGGCGACCTGCCCCTGTATACGCAACCCAAACTGCTGCGCGTGCTGGAACAACGCGAAGTCCTGCCGGTCGGTTCGGACACGCCGGTCAACGTCGATACCCGCGTTATTGCCGCGACCTCGTGCGATCTTGACCAGCTCGTCGAAAATCGCCGCTTTCGTTCCGATCTGCTGTTCCGTCTGAATGTCGTCCAGATCTCCATCCCGCCACTGCGTGAGCGTCCGGAAGATATCCCGATTCTTGCCGAGTACTACTGCAGGCACTACCGCGAGGCGCTCGACAAGCCGGACATCAGAATCAGCAGCGGTGCGATGCAGTGCCTGCTCAGACACCCCTGGGACGGCAATGTGCGTGAGCTGGCGCATACGCTGGAACGTGCCGTACTGCTGTGTGACGGCGACACTATTCAGGTCACTGATCTTCCCGAGCGCTTCAAAAACTGCACCAGGATCAGCCGGGATAACCTGCACGACGCCGTCGAGTCTTTCAAGCGCCAGCATATCGTCAGTGTTCTGGAAGCCGTCGATGGTGATCGCCGCGAAGCGGCTGAACGGCTGGGGTTGTCGCCGGCGACACTGTTCCGTTATATCGACAAGTTCGGTTTGAAGGGCTATGCCCTCGAGCGGTGCGATTGAAACTCCGGTTTTTGCAAACGCAGGAACGCCGCAAACTCTCACTTCCAATAGTCTCGCATGGTACCGATTGCGGATTTGACAGCAGATTCAACCGCTAGCGTACATCGATGCCAGTGGCACGGCTTATGCTGAATCCACTCTGTGTTTACCCGAAACAACCAACGAGGTGCCACATGGCTACACAAATACAACCCGGGGCCGAACGCCCGAAGGTGCCGCGCAGCCAGCCCGGCATCGAACAGTTCACGCTGGAACAGCGCATTGCCTTGCTGGAGCAGGAGCTGGAACACCTGCGCCGCACGACACCCGACGCCAACAAAGTAACGCTGCTGATCTTTTCCGGTGAGCAGGACAAGGCGCTGGCCGGCCTGGTTATTGCCACCACCGCTGCGTCGCTTGGCATGGACGTCACGCTCTTCTTCACTTTCTGGGGTATCAATGTTCTCAAGCAGAAGCGCGTTTACTCCGGCAAGGACATCAAGGAAAAGATGATCGATTTCATGACCCCGAAAGGCGCCGGTCACATGGGTGTTTCGCAAATGAACATGTTGGGTCTGGGCGCGAATATGTTACAGCAGATGATGAAAGACAAGAACGTGGTTTCCGCCGATGAGCTGCTGGCGCTGGCCCGGGAGAACGGCGTCCACATTATCGCCTGCAGCATGACCCTGCAGGTCATGGGA
>JASFNS010000046.1:0-9029 GCA_050116915.1 Thiogranum sp.
GAAAACGGGAATATGGAAGGGTGCCAGCGCGACCAGGTCCGGCTGTTCCGCGAGCAGCCGCCGGCGCTCTGCCAGGCATTCACGCACCAGTCGAAACTGGCCGCTCTCCAGGTAGCGCAAGCCGCCGTGGATCAGTTTGGAGGATTTGCTCGATGTGCCGCACGCCGCTTCAGGGTATTGCTCCAGGACCACGACCTTGTAGCCGCGGGTGGCAGCGGCATACGCCACGGCCGCGCCGTGGATGCCCGCGCCGATAACCGCCAGGTCATAGTGCGCCATGCGGGCAGGCGCGTTGCTTCAGGCGGCTATCCTGGAGCATGCCGCCGATATCGGCGGTTTCGATAAGGCTGACGCCGCGTGCGGCCCAGGCCACGGCCTGGTCGGGTTCGACGATATCGTACAGCATCCATTGCCAGGGACCCGGCCAGGGTGTTGCGTTGTCGGGCAGCTTCGTCTGGTTGCAGATCAGAAAGTCGGGTGCCAGCGCCTCGGCCCGTTTCCGGTGCGCCCCGTCATAGGCCTGCAGTACCCAGCCGACAGGGATTGCCGCCCGCTGTCGACACCATTCCAGGGTCTGGCTGTTGTAGGCGATCAGGGTGCACTGGGGCTGGTGTGACGCCAGCAGTGGCACGAGTTTCCTCATCACCGGCTCCATTCCCCAGCGGTCGATGCTCTCCTGTTTGATTTCCACCATGGCGCGGGCGGCCGGCCAGTCGGCAAGCATCTGCAGAACCGCTGTCAGTGTTGCCACCGACGTTGGTGCAAAGCGCTCGGCAAAACGCTGCGGTTCGTGCACGCTGACGGTGATCCGGTCACTGTCCAGGTCGAATACCGACCGGTCGACACCGGCGGTACGCACAAAGTTGTCGTCGTGCAGCACCACGAACTCGCCGTTACGGCACATCTGGACGTCGAACTCCAGCCAGCAGGCCCCCGCCTCGAGCGCGGCCTGCAGTCCGGGGCGGCTGTTTTCCGGGTAAAGGCGCATATAGCCGCGGTGGGCCACCAGTTGGGGAATCGCGGTTTCAGTCATAGTTGCCTGCTTCGATGCGCCTGAGTAATTGTTCGACGAACTCGCCGTAGCGGCCTGCCAATCCGCTATCGGGCTGTGGTGCGAAAAGCTGAACGTCATCCGGCGTCGCCCAGTCTGCCGGCCGTCCGGCCGCCAGCCAGGCGACGCCGCGCGCGCTGGCTTCCTGCTGGTGTGAGCGGGTCACAGGTAATCCGCTGAGGTTTGCGAGCTTCTGGCACAGCGGCGCGATCCGCGACAGGCCGCCGCTGACACGCAGGTGGCGCAACGGGCGCACACGCTGTATCCGCTCGAGATTGCATTGCAACAGGAACAGGATGCTTTCGGCGACAGCGACCGCGCGCTCAGCCGGGGTGTATTGAGTGTTGTCGGGATGGAAGGCCGGTGCAAGGTTGTGCTGCCACCAGGGCGAGCCCAGGCCGCCAACTGTGTTTATGAACAGCGGCGGCGTGCTGACCTGTTGCAGCCAGTGTGCCAGTTTGCCGCCCGGGTCGCCGCCGCCGTATGCCTCCTGCAGCCACTGCAGGGCGTTGCCGGCACCATTGACGGTGGCCTCCAGCAGGTATTCGCAGCCCTGTGCACTGCTCGACGCGATGCTGTTCAACAGGGCACTGTCGCGGATCCCGTCACCGCCCGCGGCGAGAATGAAAGCGCCGCTGCCGATGTTGATGAATGCACAGCCGCTGTCGGGCTGGCCTTCGCTGAACCAGACGGCGTTCTGGTCACCGCCTGCGGCTGTGATCGGAATACCGTGGTCGCTGAGTTTGCCATAGTCGTGCTCGACGGGCGCACACGCCGGCAGCTGGTCTTCGGCAATCTCGAACCAGTCAAGCAGGGTTTGCGACCAGCGCCGCTGCCGGATATCCAGTAGCTGCATGCGCTGGGCATTGGCGTGATCGATGCGCGAGACTCCGCCGTCGCACAGGTTGTCCAGCAGGAATGCCGCCAGTGGTCCAAGTCGCAACCCGGATGCCTCGGTGATCGAACCGGCCAGCCAGTGCAGTTTGCTCGCGCCGTAGTGCGCGGATAACGGCAGCCCGGAAAGCCTGCGGATGCTTTCGGCATGTGCGCGCAGCGCCGCGACCTGCGCCGCTGCGCGCGTGTCCTGCCAGCTCAGCGCAAGCGATGCCGGTGTACCGTCGCGGTGCCAGGCCAGTACCGTGGACCGCTGGGTTACCAGTCCGCAGGCGCGCACGGCGCCCCGCTGCTGCGGCGGCAGTGATTGCAGGGTCGTGTCTATCACTGACTTCACACTGGCGAGTATCTGCCCGGCATCCTGTTCCGCGCGCCCCGGTTGCGGGCGCCTCAGGTCGACCGACAGCAGCTGGCCGGCGACCGTATTCCCGTGCATGTCGAACAGCAGTGCGCGGCTTGCATGGGTTCCCTGATCGATAGCCAGTATAAGTTCCATCAGGACTAAAGATAGCCGCTGGCGCTTGATGCCAAAAGGCCTGCGGAGTAAAAAGGGCTAAAATCAACGGATCACCGGCGACCGAAGATCACCATGTCCGAGTCTTTTCAATTGCACCCGCAGCTGGCGGCGGACGCCATCCGCATCGGCCATCTGCCACTCAGCATGTTGCTGCTGCTGAACGATGCGAGGTATCCCTGGTTTATCCTGGTGCCGCGAAGAGTCGGCATCACCGAGGTATTCGAACTCGAGCCGGACGATCAGCGGCAACTATGGCAGGAGTCGGCACGTCTTTCGCGCTTCATCAAACAGGCGTTTCATGCAGACAAGCTCAACATCGCTGCACTCGGAAATCTGGTGCCGCAACTGCACGTGCATCACATTGCCCGCTATCGTTCGGATCCCGCCTGGCCGGGGCCGGTGTGGGGGCACAGTGCGGCACAGCCATACGAAAAACATACCATCAGCGAACGTGTGGCTATGGCCTGCGACGCGTTTGGAACAGACCTGAAAGTTTACTAGGGTTGCGGGCCGCAGGAGGATACGGGAATGCCTGTTAGAGTATTAGCGATAAGTGTTTTTCTGATGTTTGCGTTCAGTGCATGTTCTCAAAAGGATGCGGAGCACGGGCAGGCGGCGACCGCGAGCAAGCCGGCGGAGCATGTCTGGAAGGACCAGGTCGAAGCGCTGGACAAGGCCAAGGCTGTCCAACAGGACGTGAATGCAGCGGTTCGGCGCAACGCCGAAGCGATTCAACAGCAGGAGCGATGACGCTCGGACCGGCAGCCTGCGACACCGCTCACGGCAAAGTCGGAAATCGGTGCTATATTTTCCAGTGACAGTCTGTGGCCGTTTGCACAGAAGCATGCACCTAGGAGGAACGTAGTATGGCGGTTTCAGAAAGAGCAACCAGTTTTCGCTATGCCCCTGCTGACTGGTCGGAAAGCGAGGCTCGGGAGTGGGCGGAAAGCCAGGGTCTTGACATGGACGATGATCACTGGGAAGTCGTTTACGCGCTGCAGGAATACTGTTCACGTCATGAATGTAACAAGTACAGTGTCCGCGAACTGCACGATGCGCTGGACGAGAAATTTCATGAGAAGGGCGGTTACAAGTACCTCTACAAGCTGTTTCCAGGCGGGCCGATTGCGCAGGGTTGCCGGCTGGCCGGCCTGGAGCCACCGGCAGGATCGGTAGACCTGGGGTTCGGTAGCGTCGTCTGAGGGGCGAATGCCCCGGCGCCGGTTGGCGGTTCGCAAAAACCCCCTCCACGGCGTAACGGGCAGACACCTGTCCGGGGGCTGGCATATCGATAGATGGGGACGTCGGGCAGCCGCCGCGGTGGGATCGCGGCGGGCTGGCCGGAGACGCAGCGCCGGGCAGCGGGAATACTGTTATAATGGCCGACCAGCTGCCCGCGGTTTTGCCGGCGTTCATGCCTGGCGGGTGCAGGTGAGGCGGTCATTCTTTCCCTTCTGAAGGTATTTCCACGACAATAGCGGCCACCGAAGAGACGGGGGTCGCCCGGTTTGAGACTTTATCGCCCGAAATCCATACGCCGACTACTGTTTGTCGGTTTCATGCTGGTGGTGGTGCCACTGCTTGCCGCCCTGATTCATGCGACTTATGAAGTTGACCGGCTTGTCGCGCAGGGTCAGCGCGCGCTGTTTGCGACCGTGCGTGCCACGCAAAGCAGCCAGCTGTTGCTCGAAGCCATTACCGACATGGAGCGTAATGCCAGGCAGTACAAGGTATTGGGCGATCCCGCCCTGTTGCAGGTGTACGAGGAAAACCATCAAAAATTCGTGGATACTGCGAGGCGCCTGTCGGCGCTGAACCTGCCGGATCTGCAAAGGGAGCGGCTGGATCTGATGGCCAAGGTGGAGGCGGAGGTCAGCGAGACGGTCACCCGCTTCGCGCACGATGCCCCGGAAACCGCGGTTGCCGTGGATGGCTTTACCTCGCTGGCGCGCGATGCGCGCAAGATGCTGGTGGATAACCGTAAACTGGTCGAAGGCGAAGTCGCCACGCTGGAAAGCAATGGCGCCGACGTACAGCGTGGCCTGGTCGTGCAGGCTATGGCGCTCGCGCCGGGGGCGCTGGTGTTGGCGGGAATTTTCACCGTGCTGATCACCAGACCCATCCGCCAGATGGACAAGGCCATCCGCCGGCTGGGCGACGGTGATTTCTCCGCGCCCGCGCAGATCCAGGGGCCACGCGACCTCGAGCAGCTGGGTGAACGTCTGGACTGGATGCGGACCCGGTTGCTGGAAGTGGAGGCAGACAAAAACCGCTTCCTGCGGCATATTTCCCACGAGTTGAAAACGCCACTGACGGCAATACGCGAAGGTGCAGAACTGCTCAATGAGGGTGTGGTGGGCCACCTGAACAGCCAGCAGGCGGAGATAACGGCCATCCTCAAAGACAACACCCTGCAGTTGCAAAGGCTGATCGAGGACCTGCTGGACTTCAATATCGCCACGTCGCGCAGCTCCAAACTCCGTTGCGAACGCGTCGCATTACGTGGCCTGATATATAATGTGCTTACTGATCATAAAGTTGCAGTACTGGCGCGACAGCTGGTGCTGGATATTTCCCTGGCGCCGGTGGAGCTTGACGGGGATCGTGCGAAGCTGCAGACGCTGGTGGATAATCTGGTTTCCAACGCGATCAAGTTTTCACCGGAGAAGGGACGCCTGCACGTGCACTTGCGGGCACGCGAGGGCCAGGCCGTGATCGAGGTGGCCGACTCGGGGCCGGGTATTCCGGAAGCGGAGCGGCGGCGGATTTTTGATGCGTTTTTCCAGGGTAGCAACGTGCCCAACGGTCACGTCCGCGGTACAGGCCTCGGGTTGTCGATCGCCCGCGAGTATGCGCAGGCACACGGCGGTTACATAGAGGTCATAGACGGTGAGGCGTCGGGCGCCTGCCTGAGGGTTATATTGCCGCTTCAGCAGACTGAGGAGAGATGTGCGTAAGATTCTGTTTTTGACAGTATGTTTCCTGGTTGCCGCCTGTCAGCCGGTGACCGTGCAGCGGCACGACGACGGGCCGGTACCGGTGACATTGCGGGTCGACGATGCGGCCTACTGGCTGGAGGAATGGTACCGGGTGACGAGTTTGCAGGGTGACCAGCTTGAACAGACGCTCAAGACCCGTGAGCAGGAGTTTGCCGAGCACCGGAGTCCGCGCACGCGCCTGCGCCTGGCGTTGCTGCTGGCCGAGGGACCGCCCGCGGTGCGCGACCAGCTGCGTGCCCTGGCCCTGCTGGAAAAAATGGACACCGCCAGCGCCAGCGCCAGCGGCCGTGCTCTCGCGGCCCTGCTCGGCCAGGCGATTCGCGAACAGGTGGTCGCAGGTGATAAAATCAAGCAGTTGCAGCAGGACCTGGCCCAATCCGCCCAGCGCGTGAAAGAGTTGGAACGGCAGTTGCAAGAGCTGACCAACATTGAGCAAAGCATCCAGCAACGCGAAACACCGCTTGAAGGGAAGGAGAAACAATGAGTGCTTGTCGTTACCGGGTTCTGGTCGTAGATGATGATCCGGCCCTGCTGCGTTTACTCTCCATGCGCCTGTCTGCCGTGGGTTACGAAGTGGCGGCCGTGGAAAGCGGGGAAAAGGCCCTGGCGCAGATCCCGATGTTCCAACCGCACTTGGTAATCACGGACTTACGCATGGATGGCATGGACGGCATGGCGCTGTTCGACCAGATTTACCGGCGCAGTCCGGCGCTGCCGGTGATCATCCTGACGGCGCATGGCTCGATTCCGGCGGCCGTCGATGCCACCAGCCGCGGCGTGTTCGGCTACCTCACCAAGCCGTTCGACAGCAAGGAGCTTCTGGAGCAGGTCGCCCGCGCCCTGCGGGTCACAGGTGAGCAGCAGGCCCGTCGCGACGACGAGCACGTCGCGGAATGGCGTCAGGGCATTGTGACTCGCAGCCCGTTGATGGAAGACCTGCTGGGACAGGCACGCCTGGTGGCTGCGAGCGAAGCCAGTATCTTCATCCACGGCCAGAGCGGCACCGGCAAGGAAGTCCTGGCGCGCGCCATCCACAAAGCCAGTGCGCGTGCTGACGGTGAGTTTGTTGCCGTCAACTGCAGCGCAATTCCCGAGACCCTGTTCGAATCGGAATTCTTCGGTCACATGAGGGGTTCGTTCACCGGGGCGACGCGCGACCACAAGGGGCTTTTCCAGGCCGCGCAAGGGGGCACGCTGTTCCTCGACGAGATCGGTGACATGCCGATGAGCTTCCAGGTCAAGCTGTTGCGCGCCATCCAGGAGCGCTGCGTGCGCCCGGTCGGCGCCACCCGTGCCCAGCCCGTCGACGTGCGGATCATCTCCGCGACCCACTGCAACCTCGAGGAGTTGCGCAACGCGGGCACGTTCCGTGAGGACCTGTATTACAGGCTCAACGTCGTTGCGCTGGACATACCTTCACTGGCCGACCGGCGCGAAGACATTCCCTTGCTGGCGAATTATTTCCTCACCACCCTGGACGACGCAACCAAGAAGGGCGTCAAGGGCTTTGCCGCGGATGCCATGGAGGTGCTGCTGGCGGCACCCTGGCCCGGTAACGTTCGCCAGCTGTTCAATATCGTCGAGCAGTCGGTGGCCTTCACCACCACGTCGCTGATCCCGGCGAGCCTGGTGCAGCGCGCCCTGCGCGACGAGGTCGATGCCGAGATGCCGGCGTTTGCGGATGCGCGTTCGCGCTTCGAGCGTGAGTATCTCACGCAGCTGCTGCAGATCACCAACGGCAACGTCAGCCAGGCTGCGCGTGTCGCCAAGCGCAACCGTACCGAGTTCTACAAGCTGTTGCACAAGCACCATTTGAACCCGTCACAGTTCAAGGCCGCGCGCGCATCCTGATATCCTGTCGTCGATTAACGACAACGCAGGACATGGAATTTCAGACACTTCCAGCGAAGCCGCAAAGTGACGTCGCCGTAAGGCGACGGTTTGCGGCTCGGCGGCACGTGTTTCTTGCGGTGAGTCTTCGCTGCGACCGGAAAACAGCGTTCGCTGTGCGGTTTCGCGGGGACGCAACGGGCGTGGCTACAGGCGGGTCGCCAAGCGAGAGTTTTCGCCAATGAGAGTTATTCTCTGCGCGTTGTTGCCGGCACTCGTGATGCCGCCGGGTAACGCTGCGCCGATGGAAGAGCGGGCCGCCGCCGACGCGATCGTGCCGTTCAGCCGCATCGACAGTGACCACAATGGCTATGTGAGTCGTGTCGAGGCGCGCTCGATCGTAGTCGTCGAGACACGCTTTGATGCGGCCGACAGGAACGATGACAGTCTGCTCGATCGTGAGGAGTACCTGTCGTTGGGCGGGTCCAGGGAGAACGACTAGGTTGTCGCCGCCGGGTCGTTGTGCGCCCGGCGTGGGCGCCGTTTTTACAAACGTCGATCACAGGATGCAAACAGCCGCGGGTATGGGTAAGCTACGCGGTTGGGGAATCATTGATGCCCAACGTTGTCACTACGAGGGAAGGCTTGTCGCAGTTTTGTTGGCCGGTTCGCGTTTATTACGAAGACACCGATAGCGGCGGCGTCGTATATTACGCGAATTACCTTAAATTCATGGAGCGCGCCCGAACCGAGTACCTGCGGTCGATGGGATTCGAACAGGATCAGTTACGTCGGGAACAGGGTATTTTGTTTACCGTACATTCGCTGCAGCTCAATTTCAGCTTGCCGGCCCGCTTCAACGACGCCCTCGAAGTCAGTGCTGAAGTCAGTGATCTCAAACGTGCCAGCCTGGCGTTTTTCCAGTCGGTCCGGCGTCGCGGTGAAACAGCGCCGTTGTGCAGTGGCACGGTACGTATCGCCTGTGTGGACTCTGAATCCTTGAAACCCAAACCGATTCCCGAAATGATTCGTTCGGAGCTTCTTAATGCAAGCTGATCTTTCCTTTTTCAGTCTGATTTCCGGCGCCAGCGTCGTGGTCCAGCTGGTGATGCTGCTGCTGCTGGTTGTGTCCCTGCTTTCGTGGACGATGATTTTCCGCAAGCGCGGGGCGCTCAACGAGGCGCGCGCCGACGCCGAACAGTTCGAGGACCGCTTCTGGTCGGGAGGAGATCTCGCTACGCTCTACCAGCAACTCTCGCCGCGGGCCGATGAATTGGGCGGTCTGGCGAATATCTTCGTTTCCGGATTTACCGAGTTCACCCGCCTGCGCCAGCGTAGTGGCGGTGACCCGATGGCGATGGTCGAGGGTGCGCAGCGTTGTATGCGCGTGGCGCTGTCGCGCGAGATGGACGAACTGGAGGTGCACCTGTCGTTTCTCGCCACGGTAGGTTCCACCAGCCCCTACGTCGGCCTGTTCGGTACCGTGTGGGGCATCATGAACGCCTTCCGTGGCCTGGGTAATGTGCATCAGGCGACGCTGGCGATGGTCGCGCCCGGTATCGCCGAAGCGCTCATCGCCACGGCAATGGGGCTGTTTGCGGCGATTCCCGCGGTCATTGCCTACAACCGCTATTCCAACGACGTCGAGCGACTGGAAACCCGCTACGACAACTTCCTGGAAGAGTTTTCCAGTATCTTGCAGAGACAGGCGCATGACTGAGCTGGCAAGGCTCGACGT
>JASFNS010000047.1:0-9025 GCA_050116915.1 Thiogranum sp.
TGTCAGAAAGGAAATCACCCGCGTCGTCGAACTGCTCGGGCAGCATGACTTTGTCCTGGAGACACATGCATCCGGGACCAACATAGAAGGGGAGCTGGCCGCGATTCTCGCCGCTGTCGGCGAGATCCATGAAGCGCTGCACCGGGACGGCAGCGTTCGCCTGGTCAGTTACCTGAAACTGGAGACCCGCACGGACAAGACGCCAACGCTGGCCGGCAAGCGACTCTAAGTCCGACGTCGTATCACTCCAGGCCGAGTATCAGCTTTCCTGCGGGGTGCTGCTGTTCCAGGCAGGCCTGCGCGGCGGCGGCCTGATCGAGCGGATAACGTCCGGCAACGGCGATGCGCAGGCGGCCCTGATCGAACAGCGCCGCGCAACGGCGCAGTATGTCCGCCTGGTGGCGCTTGGCCGACTCCAGGCCCAGCATCACCGGCGAGAGCATCAGTTCCATGCTGAAGCGCAGGTTGCGGGTGCGCGCTTCGCCCCACTGCGTGTCCGCGGTGGGGGCCAGGATGGTGACCACATCCCCGTAGGGTTTCACGCTGCTGAAGCAGTCATCCAGTACCTTGCCACCGACGGTGTCGAAGGCGATGTCCACGCCCTGCTGGTCGGTCCAGGCCAGGACGGCGGCGGTTACATCTTCGCGCCGGTAGTTGATGACATGCTCGGCGCCCAGTTGCCGGGCAAAGGCTGCCTTGTCATCGTTGCTGACCGTTACGGCCACGCGCGCGCCCGCCTCCCTGGCCAACTGTATGGCGACGTGCCCCACGCCACCGGCGCCCGCCTGAATCAGCACCCGCTGGCCGGCCTGGATGCGCGCCCGGTCGTGCAGGGCCTCCCACGCGGTGATAAGCACCAGTGGTGCGGCCGCGGCCTCCGCAAAAGACAGCGAGGCCGGCTTGGGCGCCAGCAGCGCCGCGTCCACGGCGACCGCTTCGGCGTAGGTGCCCTGGCGGCCCATGAAGCCGGGCTGGGAAAAATACACCTCGTCTCCGGGTGAGAAGGCAGTCACCGCCTGACCCACGGCTTGTACAACGCCGGCGCCGTCGCAGCCGGGTATCGCCGGCATGGTGAGCGGAAAACGTTCGGGTGCACTGCGTATCTTGGTGTCGATGGGGTTGACGCCGGCGGCCTTCAGGCGCACCAGTACCTGGTCGTCGCGCGAAACTGCGGCGTCCGGCATGTCGCCGACACGCAGCACGTCCGTGCCCCCGCCCTGCTCGATAAAGACTGCTTTCATGGCCTGTCACTCATTCAGCTTGTGCCCGTCAAGGGCAGGTTGGAAAGGACGAGGAACCCCTCGGGTGCGAGGCTCGTCGCCAGCATAACCTCATTGATGTCGCGGTGCTCGATCCAGGCAGCGGTGCGCTGAGGTTCGGGCGAGCGCCAGAAGGATTCGATGTCGTCGCGCAGGTTTATAAAGTGCATCAGCGCCCTGAGTTGTGAGCGCACCCGCGACTCGCTGTACGGGCCGCCCGCAGCGCTGTTGACCGCCTGCCACATCTGTTCCACGGCGTGCAGGCCGATCGCCAGCCCGAGTTCGCGAAATGCCAGCCGGTGTTCCGCTGGCAGCTGTAACTCGCCGCCGCGGGCGTAGTACTTGAGGCCCATGAGGGAGGCGCCGAGCAGCGTGTCGAGCAGCGTTGTATCCGGGCTGTCGGGCAGATTGCCGTGCTGTGTCAGTTGCGCCACACGAAAGGCATCGGTCAGCAGGCCGCCGAGGCCGAGCGGGTCGGCGGTGGCCCATTCGCCACGCCTGATCATCGCCGCGTACTGAGTGGTCTCGAGCTCCAGGTCGGGTTCGCGGGCGGCATCCGCGAGTTCGGCCGCGCTCTCGCGCAGCTCGATAGCGGTAATGTAGCCGTCCAGCGGGTCGTGCTGCCCCATGGAGGGCACCAGCGGCCGCGTCAGATCAATGCTCATCTTCCAGTACATGCGGCGTGGCCCGCGGCTGCCCGCGGGCAGGTAGCTGAAGGTGCGAAAGGCGCTGTCGGCGAGTTCCCGAGCCCACAGGTTGAACTGCGCTTGCCGCGTGGCGCGTGCGGCCTGGTCGAGGGCGTGCATCCACTTGCTCAGGTAATGGAAGTACTGGCCGTCGCGGTCCCACTCCTGTCGCTCATCGAAGTCCTCGCCGGCAGCGCGCTCGGCCAGCGGTTTGCCGATCCGCAGCCCGCCGCGGGTCGGGTGCATTTCGCCCTCGGCCGGGCTCAGCCCGCTGATCCATCCGTGACGCGGATCGTCCTTGCGGTGTTGGCCCAGGCAGTGGTGCACCCGGTCTATCAGCTGCAATGCGAGTTCCCTGAACTGGCGTTTCCCGGTCGCGCGTGCCAGGCCGAGAAAGGCGCACACGGCGAAAGCGTCCGTCCAAAGGTAACGCTGCATTTCGCCGCCGCCGGCAATAGCCGTGCGCTCGGCGAATTCCTGCATCAACGTGACAGCCGCGTTTGTCCGGGCATCCGGCATGTTTCTGGACTCTGTTTGTGTTAAAGCGACGGCACCGGGGTTTCCAGTCGCTGCTTATTCCGGCACCTCGGGTTTGCGGCGCATCGGGATCGTTCCTGGGTAAATTATAGTGGATTGCCCGCAGGCGTTATGACTTGACCGCATAAGCACGGCGGCATAGTTTGGTGTCATGCAACTCAACGCCGAACTTGAAACCTATTACCACCTCGGTGTGGCCCTGGCGATCGGGTTGCTGATGGGTATCGAGCGTGGCTGGAAGGAACGCGAGGCGGAAGAGGGCTCGCGGGTCGCCGGCGTGCGCACCTACGGTCTGATCGGGCTGCTCGGCGGCACTGCGGCGCTGGTGGCCCAGCAGCTCAATACCCTGTTGCTGGGTTTTGCGTTCCTGGCGCTGGCGGGGATCATGACCACGGCGTATATCGTCACTTACCGCCGCTTCAACGATGCCAGTATTACCGGCGTGGTCGCTGCGCTTCTGGCGTTTGCGTTCGGCGCCATGGCGGTGCTGGGCGAAGTGGTGGCCGCCGCGGCCTTCGCCGTGGTGGCGACACTGCTGCTGGCTGTCAAGCCGGTGCTGCACCGCTGGATCCGTGCACTGGAGGCCGAGGAGCTGCGCGCGGGCATCAGGCTGCTGCTGATCTCGGTGGTGCTGCTGCCCATCCTGCCTGACCAGGGCTACGGTCCCTTGCAGTCTCTGAATCCCTACACGATATGGTGGATGGTGGTGCTGATCGCGTCGATCTCTTTCGCCGGCTATTTTGCCGTCAGAATTGCCGGGGCGCGCAAGGGTACGCTGTATACGGGTCTGTTCGCGGGACTCGCATCCTCGACCGCGCTGACTTTGCACTTTTCCCGTATCGGCCGCAGTAGCCCGGCCATGACGCCCATGCTCGCCACCGGCATCCTGATGGCCTGTGGAACCATGTATCCGCGCATGTACCTGGTTGCCGGCCTGGTAAGTCCGCAGATGTGGCGACCCTTGCTGCTGCCTGTCGTCGTCATGTCCGTGCTGGTGTATGCCATGGCGATGTTTGTCTACTGGCGTTCACGTGCCGAGGGCGAAGGCAAATCCGTGGCCGCGCCGATGCAGAACCCGCTGGACCTGGTGCCTGCGGTCAGTTTCGGCGTGCTGCTCGCCCTGATCATGTTGTTCGCCGAGGTGCTCAGGCGCTGGACGGGGGACGCAGGTGTTCTGGCGCTTGCCGGTGCCTCCGGTATCGCCGACGTGGATGCTATCACCCTGTCGTTGTCGCGCATGGCAGCAGGCGACCTGACCTCCCATATCGCCGCCAGCGGTATCGTTATAGCGGCGTCGGTGAACACCCTGGTGAAGGGGGCGCTGGCAGCGACGGTCGGCGGCGGCAGGCTTGGCCTGTGGGTGGCCCTGCCACTACTCGTGGCTGCCATCGGCGGCCTGCTGTCGATACAGTGGCTTGGCTGAGCAGCCTGGTCGCCGCTTTCCCGACCTGCCTGGTGGTGCTCAGGGACACGGATTGGGATGGGACTGGTGGATACGCTCGATGGCCTCGACGAGCTCGTCGCTTAAATTGACGTTGATGCTGTCGATGTTGCTTTTCAGTTGCGCCATGCTGGTAGCGCCCACAATAGTACTGGTGACAAACTTTCGATTGTTGACGAAGGCCAGGGCCATCTGCGCGGGGTCGAGGCCGTGTGCTGCTGCCAGTGCCACGTAGTCGGCGGTGACCTTGTCGGCGATCGGGTTGGTGTAGCGGGTGTAGTCCGGATACAGGCTCAGTCGCGCGCCGGCCGGACGGGCTCCATTGAGATACTTGCCGGACAGCACGCCGAAACCCAGCGGTGAATAGGCAAGCAGGCCGCAGCGTTCGCGCCACGATACCTCCGCCATACCGATCTCGTAGCTTCTGTTCAGCAGATTGTAGGGGTTCTGCACGCTGACCACGCGCGGCAGCTTGAGCTGTTCCGCGGTCTGCACAAAGCGCATGACGCCCCACGGGGTTTCATTGGACAGGCCGACATAACGGATCTTTCCTGCGCGCACAAAGTCGTTCAACACCTCCAGTGTTTCGGTCACGGGTGTGAACTCGTCGCGCGCCCCGGGCGCGTAACCGAGCTGGCCAAAGAAATTGGTGTCGCGCTCCGGCCAGTGCAGCTGGTACAGGTCGATACGGTCGGTCTGCAGGCGCCTGAGACTGCCGTGCAGCGCGTCTTCCAGGTGCTTGCGGTTGAAACGCGTCCTGCCGTTGCGGATGTGGTCCACCCAGCCGACCCCCGGGCCGGCGATCTTGCTGGCGAGTATTATTTGCTCCCGGTTGCCGGTCTTGCGCAGCCAGTTACCGATGATCTGTTCCGTGCGTCCATAGGTTTCGGCCCCGGGCGGAATGGAATAGAGTTCCGCGGTATCGAAGAAGTTCACCCCTTGCGCGAGGGCATAATCCATCTGTTCGAACGCCTGCGCCTCGGTGTTCTGCTGGCCCCAGGTCATGGTGCCCAGGCAGATAGCGCTGACGTCGGTCGCGGTGTTGCCGAGTTTTCTGTACTGCATAGTTTCCGGGTCCGGTTGGTTGTCGCAGGCTGAATGGTACCAAAAACAGGTTTCGACACCGCGGCAGACCGGAGGTTCAGCATTGAGCGCGCGCAAGCTCCGGGGTTTTGCCTGGCTTTGCCATTCTGCCCGGGTGCGCCCGGGCCGGTTGCAGCCGGACTACAGGATATCGGATACAATCCTGCGCGAGGCAATTCCGCCTTGTCGGGACAAAGCTCATGCGAGCGTTTTCGTGGCGAATTTTCACGCGCTGGTTCGTGTGGCTGCCGTTGCTGCTTGTCGGCGTTGGGGCGGCGTATTTTCTCCAGCCGTCCGAACAGGCAGCGCCGGCCTACAGTACTGTCGAGGTCGGCCGCGGTAACCTGGTCGCCACGGTGTCGGCAACCGGCACCCTCAGTCCGCTGATCACCGTGCTGGTAGGCAGCCAGGTCTCGGGTACCATCGAGTCGTTGTCGGCGGACTTCAACCAGCCCGTCAAGACCGGTGAGGTTATCGCCCAGATCGAGCCGTCGCTGTTCAAGGCCAATGTCGCCGAGGCGCAGGCCAAGCTCAAGAGCGCCGAGGCCTCGCGCGACAAGGCCGCGGTCGCGGTCAAGGAGGCGCGGCGTAACCTCAAGCGCGTCGCCAGCCTGGAGTCGCGCAAGCTGGTTTCCGACAGCGATGTCGATGCAGCGCGCTTCGCCCTGGAGGCCGACGAGGCGGAATATCGCCTGCAGGTCGCGGCGGTTGCCGAGGCGCAGGCGGCGCTGGACCACGAGCGTTTCAACCTGGAACACACTACCATTCGCGCGCCCATCGACGGGGTGGTGATTTCACGCAATGTGGATGTCGGACAGACGGTGGCCGCGAGCCTGCAGGCACCAACCCTGTTCACCATTGCCCAGGATCTTACCCGTATGCAGATCGAAACCGATGTCGACGAGGCTTTCATCGGCATGGTCAAGAAGGGCGATCCGGTAAGTTTCACGGTGTTCGCCTATCCGCGCCGCACTTTCAGCGGCACGCTGGGACAGGTGCGCCTGGAGCCGAAAATCGAAACCGGGGTGGTCAAGTACAATTGTATTGTGCACGTGGACAACAGCGATCTGTCGCTCAAGCCGGGCATGACCGCTACCGTGGCCATCGAGGTGGAACGGCGCGAGGACGTGCTCAAGGTGTCGAACGCGGCGCTGCGTTTTGTGCCGCCGATCGCGGCCGCGGATATCGCCAGGCTGCGTGGAGAGATCAAACCGGGTGAAGCGGTACTCTGGACGCCCGGTGCCAACGGGCTGGAGCCGCGGCGGGTGAAGACCGGGCTGGTGGGAGAGAAGCAGACGCAGGTGCAAGGCGAGGACGTGACGCCGGGGATGCCGGTGGCCGTGCCGCTGCGCAAGCAGGACGAACCGCGCAAGCGGCACGGTTTCAGCCTGTTCTAGCCTTGCGTGAACATGATACGGCGCACTTTCCGCTTATGAGCATTCCCGTCATCCGCATGGCCGGCGTGCACAAGACCTATGCCATGGGTAGCGTGCAGGTGCACGCCTTGCGCGGCATCGACCTGTTGGTCGAGCCGGGCGAGTTCGTTGCCATTATGGGCTCCTCGGGTTCCGGCAAGTCGACATTGATGAATATTCTCGGCTGTCTGGATGTGCCCGATGCCGGGGACTATACGCTGAACGGTGAAGACATCACCCGCCTGGATGCCGACGCGCTGGCGGGCATTCGCAACCGCGCCGTCGGCTTCGTATTCCAGAACTTCAACCTGCTGGCGCGCACCAGCGCGCTGGACAATGTCGAAATGCCGCTGGTGTATGCCGGTGTCAGCAAAGAGGAACGTTACGAACGTGCCGCGGCGATGCTGCAACGCCTGGGCCTCGCTGACCGGCTGCATCACCTGCCCAGTCAGCTGTCGGGCGGGCAGCAGCAGCGGGTTGCGGTCGCCCGCGCGCTGGTGACGCGGCCGTCGTTGCTGCTTGCCGATGAACCGACCGGCAACCTCGACAGCGCCACCAGCGCTGAAATCCTGGCGTTGCTTGACGAGCTGAACCGCGACGAGGGGTTGACTATTGTGCTTATCACGCATGAAGCGGAGGTCGCCGCGCATGCCCGGCGGCAGCTGACCATGCGCGACGGGCGACTGGAGGGCTGACATGATCTGGGAGATTGCTTTTCGGCTGGCGTTACGCGCGCTGTGGCGCAACAAGGGGCGCGCCATGCTCACGGCGCTGGGCGTCATTATCGGGGTTGGTGCGGTGATCGCCATGCTGGCGGTCGGCGCGGGCGCGCAGCAGCGCATCGCCAAGCAGCTGGAGAACATGGGCAGCAACAGCCTGGTGGTCCGCCCGGGCAGTGTCACCCGAGGCGGAGTACGCAGCGGTGCCGGTAGCAACCCGACACTCACGGCGGCCGATGCCGAAGCTATCGGGCAGTTGCCGGGGGTGGTGGTGGCGGCGCCGAGTGTACGAACCACGGCCCAGGCGCGTTATCGCGGAAGCAACTGGGGCACGGCGGTCGAGGGCGTCACCGAGGACTTTCTCCTGGCCAAGAACTGGCCGCTGGAGGAAGGCGAGTTCTTTACCCACCGCCAGGTCGCGGCGGCGGAGCACGTCTGCGTGCTGGGGCGCACGGTGGCGCGCGAGCTGTTCGGTCTGGTCAATCCTGTGGGCGAAACCATTGTGCTCAAGGGGCTGGCATGCCGGGTCATCGGCGTGCTGACCGAGAAGGGCGCCAGCGCCTGGGGGCAGGACCAGGACGATACCATTCTCGCGCCACTGACGACGGTGCAACGCAAGCTGCTCGGCATTACCCATATTCACCGTGTCGAGGTGCAGACCACCGGTAAGGAAGCGGCTTCCCGGGCCTTTCGCGATATCAAGCGTCTGCTGCGTGAACGCCACCGGCTAAAGGGCGACGCGGATGACGATTTTCGCCTCTACAACCGCGCGGAACTGGCGGAGTCCGCCGAGGAGAGTGCCAGCGTGTTTACCTGGCTGCTCGGTTCTATCGCCTCGGTATCGCTGCTGGTCGGCGGTATCGGCATCATGAATATCATGCTGGTGTCGGTGACCGAGCGCACCCGCGAAATCGGTATTCGCATGGCGTTGGGGGCGCGCCGCCGCGACATCCTCTGGCAATTCCTGCTCGAGGCGCTGGTGTTGAGCGGTGTCGGCGGCGTGTTTGGTGTGCTGTTCGGTGTCGGCGTGGCGGTTGCGCTGGCGCGCTTTTCCCAGTTCCAGGTGGATATCACGCCCTGGTCGATCATGCTGGCGTTTTCCTTTGCCGCGATCGTCGGCGTCTTTTTCGGCCTGCACCCGGCGCGCAAGGCCTCGAGCCTGCAGCCCATCGAGGCGTTGCGTTACGAATAGCCGTGAGTGAACCGCTGCGGCGGGCCCGCCACTAGAACTTCGCCTTGTACCCCAGGCTGACGAAATACGATGACTGGGTCTTGTCCTCGGTGGGTATTTCCCGTGTTCGCCACTCGCCGCCGGCTTCGATTTTGAAGCCGTACCGGTCCCGCCAGCGGTATTCCATCTTCACGCTGGGCGAGGTCACCCACTGCGCCGTCTGGTCGAGCGCGTTGTCGCGGTAGTCGGCACGCAACCGCGGGCTGACATTCCAGCGCCGGTTGATGGCATATCGGGTGTCAATGGCGGCCGAGGACACCCGCGAATAGTCCGTCACCCGGTGACTGAAGTCGAGCGTATTGCGATCACCGGAGAACATGAGGTCATTGCCCGTCAGGTTCAGGTGGTACAGGTACTCACTGGCCTGCTCGGCCGTGGCCACGCCGTTGGCCTGCTTCGAGGGGTCCAGAACGGCGGCACTGCCGGTCATCTTGAGGCGTCGGGAGAACGCATGTGTCAGGCCGAGTGCCAGCGTGGTGACCCCCTCGGACTGGTCCGCAGTGAAATGCCGGATGCGGTCTGCGGGCAGTATCCAGGTCCAGCCCTCGGTCGCCGCCATGCTGTGCTGCAGGTATTTCTTCTGGCGCGTATGGATGGGGTTGTTGCGCACGTCAACGGTTGCGCTGATGGTGGTCCGGTAGGGCAGTTTCCAGG
>JASFNS010000048.1:0-8999 GCA_050116915.1 Thiogranum sp.
GGTTGGTGGGCGCGATGCGCATCGGCGAGTTTGCCTGGGCGTTCGAAAATATGCTCAACCGCCTGATGGACGGGACAATATCCGTCAGTCCCGCGATGACGGAGTTATTGCAATCGGCCATGCTTGCGTTATCAGAGCTGGTCGCACAGATCAAAGACGGCGCGCCGACCGGGCAGCCTATCGGTCATCTGATGCGCTGTGCCGAGGCATTGAGTCAGGGCGAGGCGCTGCCCGATGCAACTCCGGGGTCCCGGGTTTCCGGTGAGCCGGATCCGGGCGTGGTTGAAGCCGATGCCGAGCCGGACAGCGATGAGAGTGGGATAGAGTTAGCGCTGGAACTGGACACCACGACGTTGCCGATCGATGCAGAGGCGACAGGCGACGAGGATCGGGAAGAAGATCCCGGGTCGTTGTCTTATGTAGCGGAGTTGACCGACAGCGGGTCGCTCCTGGTGTCCACCGACAGTGTCATGGACCCGCTCCTTTACGAGATTTTCAGTACTGAGTCGCGAGCACACCTGGAAGTCGTCCGTCAGTTCCTGGGCGGGGCGGTTGCCGGCGAAACGCAGGTCGACGAGTTGCTGGCGCGTGCGCTGCATACCATGCATGGTAGTGCACATATGGCTGAAGCCGACGCCATCGCCAAGCTTGCTGGTGAACTCGAAAGATTGTTAAAGACATTGCTGGGCTTCGGGCGACCTGTCACTGACGACGTATGCCAGGTGCTCGAGGACGGCGTGGTGATAATTGAAACCATGCTGTCGAGTCTGCCTGCCGAAACGACGGTCCCCGAGCGCTACGACGCGACCATTGAGTGGGTGCGCGAGCAGTGTGCCGCGATATCCGTCGCTGAGCGCAGAGATGCGAGCCCGGAGTCGCTGCAGGATGGTGACGCAGCACTGGACGAGTCGGAAGAAGTGCCCGAAGCTTTGGCCGAAGCCGGCGACCTGCCCGAAGCCATCGTCGAGGCCGACGAGTTTTCCGAAGCCGTCGCCGAGGCTGACGAACTGCCCGACGCCATCGGTGAGCCGGACGACCTGTCCGACGCCGTTGCTGTGGTTGAGGATGGGGCCTCCCGGGAGGAACCGGTCGACGACACAATGGCTGATTGCTACGCGGGCCACGACCAGGAGTTGCTGGAAATATTCCTCGACGAGGGTGCCGAAAATCTGGAGACCAGCGATGCGGCACTGCACCGCTGGCGGGAGGCATCAACCGACAGTGAGGCGCTGGCGGAATTGCAGCGCGCGCTGCATACCCTGAAAGGCGGCGCCCGCATGGCGGAGCTCGCCGCTGTTGGCGATGTCGCACACGCTGTCGAAGCACTGATTATCAGCATCAGCGAAGGCCGTTGCGGCGTTGGTGACGCTGCTATAGAGGCTGTTCAGCGCGCCCAGGACCGCTTGTCCGACATGCTGGACCAAGTTCGGAGCCGGCGCCCGTTACAGGCGGCCGACGAGCTGGTCGCGGAGCTGGATGCGATACGTGCGCAGGGACCGGTCGAAACTATGCCTGATGGAGAGGCAGCCGATGACACACCGGAGGTCGAGCCGGCCCAGCGCCGTGATGTGGCCGGCGAGGTAGCTGCCGGCGCCGGCGATCCCTATGCGGAAACCGATCCCGAGTTGCTCGAGGTGTTTATCGAGGAGGCCAGCGACATCGTCGAGCACACCGAGCAGACGCTGCAGCGGTGGAAACGCGCTCCCTCGGACCGGACAGTGATGGCGGACCTGCAGCGCGAACTGCATACGCTGAAAGGCGGCGCACGCATGGCGGATATCACCGAAATCGGCGATCTCGCGCACGCCGTCGAGTCGCTTATGGTGAAGGTCACCGAGGGTGATCTTGGCTGTAGCGAGGCAATGTTCGGCGTGCTGGAACGCGCTCAGGATACGCTGGCAGGTATGGTCGAGCAGGTGCGTAGTCACCGGCCGCTGGAAAGTGCTGACAGTATAGTTGCTGCACTTGAGGCGCTGCGTGAAGGCCAGGAGCTCCCGGCAGCCATCGCGGAAAAGAAGGTATCCGCGCAGAAGCCTGCCAAAGCGGCAGCGGAAAGCGACGCGGAACTCGAGGAGCGCAGGAGTCGATCGCGCAGTGGTCAGGAACTGGTGCGCGTCAAGGCGGATCTCCTCGACAATCTGGTTAATCATGCGGGCGAAGTCAGTATCTATCGTTCACGGCTCGAACAGCAGGTGGGTGCCTACAGCTTCAACCTGGTGGAAATGGAACAAACGGTAGCGCGCGTTCGGGAGCAGCTGCGCAAGCTGGAAATCGAGACCGAGGCACAGGTGATCTACCGCTATGAGCGTGAAGGTGAGCTGATCGATGCGGCAGCCGACGGCGAAGATTTCGATCCATTGGAGATGGACCGCTACTCCCACATGCAGCAGCTGTCGCGTTCGCTCATGGAGAGTGTCAGCGACTTGAGCAGCATCCAGAACATGCTGGAAAATATTACCCGCGAATCCGAGACGTTGTTGCTGCAACAGTCTCGCGTCAACACCGAGCTGCAGGAAGGGCTGATGCGCACGCGCATGGTCCCATTCCTCGGGTTGTCGGCCCGTATGCGTCGTATCGTTCGCCAGACGGCCCAGGAGGTAGGCAAGAAGGCGGAGCTGGAACTGTCCGGCGCCGAGGGCGAAATGGACCGCACCGTGGTCGACCGGATTATCGCGCCTATCGAGCATATGTTGCGCAACGCGATTTCACACGGTATCGAGACCCCGCAGCAGCGCCTGGAAAAGGGCAAGCCGGAGACGGGTACCATCAAGATCACGCTGGAGCGGGAGTCCTCGGACGTGGTGCTGCGTATCGCCGACGACGGCGCAGGCATCAGCCTCAAGGCGATTCGCAAGAAGGCGATCGAGCGAGGTCTCATGCAGGCCGACTCCGATTTGACCGACAACGAGGTCCTTCAGTTTATCCTGGAGACGGGCTTCAGTACCGCCGAGAAGGTTACCCAGGTCGCCGGCCGCGGCGTCGGTATGGACGTGGTCAACAGCGAGGTCAAGCAGTTGGGCGGCTCGCTGCACATTGACTCGGAATACAATCGGGGCACCATCTTCACGATACGGCTCCCGTTTACCCTGGCGTTGAATCAGGCCCTCCTGATCGAAGTTGGCGAAGATACCTACGCGATTCCGTTGTCGAGTATTGAGGGTATCGTGCGCATGCGCCGCGAGGATCTCAAGGCCCACTACGAGGATCCCGAGTCACGTTTTGAATACGGCGGGTATGCCTATGAGGTTCGTCATCTGGGTACGGTGCTGGCTACCGGTGCGCCGCACCTGGACAGCGGTCCGAAACGCGTCCCCGTATTGCTTGCGCGTGTCGGCGAGCACTGCGTCGCTTTTCACGTCGAGAACCTGTTGGGTAGCCGCGAGATTGTCGTGAAATCCGTCGGTCCGCAAATCAGCACCGTGCGGGGTGTGTCCGGGGCGACCATTCTCGGTGACGGCCGAGTGGTCATGATTCTGGACGTCGCCGCGCTGTTGCGTGGCGGCGGCAGTGCGCTGGATCAGGTGAACGACATCATAAGTCAGCCGGTGCGCACCCAGGGACTGACGGTGATGGTGGTCGACGACTCGATCACTGTACGCAAAGTCACGACTCGTCTCCTGGAGCGCAATGACATGAACGTTATCGCCGCCAAGGATGGTGTCGACGCGGTTTCCAAGCTCCAGGAGAATATCCCTGATATAATGCTGCTTGATATCGAGATGCCGCGTATGGACGGTTTCGAACTGGCCACCCATGTCCGCAATGAGCCGCGCTTGCGTGATATCCCGATAATCATGATTACGTCGCGTACCGGTGACAAACACCGCCAGCGCGCCATGCAGATCGGTGTGAACCGCTACCTGGGCAAACCGTTCCAGGAGAGCGAGTTGCTGGAAAACATTCAGGCATTGTTAGAGGAAACCCGGCTAGATGGATGAAACTTCGCAGGCAGCCTTGCGCGTTGCCCTGCTGGCCCATGACTGTGAGCGCGGCGAATTCCGCGCCCTGCTGGAAGACGAGGGCATAGAGGTGGTCATCGACGGGCGGCCCGACCTGCCGCTGCCCCGGGATTGGCGGGGCGCCGACGTATTGTTGGTGGACATGGATGATCAGCCGGATCGCGCCCAGGTGGAAAGCCTGCTGCAAAATGCGCCGGTACCGGTGCTGTTGAACGCCGGTGGCGTCGGCAGCAGTGTTATATGGCACCGCAGGCTGGTGGGCAAGTTGCAGATCCTGGCCAATCGTGCGGTGCCGCATGCCCGTATTCGCGCGCCGCGCTTGCGACCGGACCTGCAGCTGGTGCAGGGTCAGGCGGATCTCGGGCCGGAGACCCCCTGGCTGGTGGTGCTTGGCGCCTCGATCGGCGGCCCCAAGGCGGTCGCCCGCTTCCTGCAGGCGTTGCCGGTCGATTTGCCGGTGACTTTCCTGCTCGGGCAGCACATTTCGGAGGCTTTCCAGGACCTTCTGGTGGAGCAGCTGGATCGCTGCAGCCGCTGGCCGGTGGCGGTACTGGGGGATTCGCAGACCATCGAGGCCGGACAGGTCTGGCTGGTGCCCTCCGAGTGCCGTATCGATATAGATGAGAGGGGCGTGCGTCGGCGCAGCGAGGAGGCCTGGCAGTCGGCTCAGCGGCCTGATATCGATGCGCTGCTGCATAGCGTGGCAAGCGTATTCCGCAGCCGTTGCGGGGTCATCCTGTTCAGCGGCCTGGGCAAGGACGGCAGCCGTGGCTGTCAGGCGATTACCGGCAATGGTGGTTTTGTCTGGGTGCAGAGTTCGGAGAGCTGCGTGATTCCGAATATGCCCGATGCTGCACGACGCTGTTGCGAGGTTGAGCTGAGCGGGTCACCGGAAGAACTGGCGCGGGCCCTTGCGACGCGCTGCCAGACTGCACAGCTGAGCATTAACTAGTTTCTCATGGAGCGGTGGATATGAATGCTGTAGTCGAATCTGTACGTAGCCTGTGGGTCCCACTGGACGGGATGAACCTTCTGGTGCCGAATGTTGCGATTGCCGAAGTGATCAATTACCAGCCCCTGGATCTTATCCAGGATGGACCGGAGTGGCTGTTGGGTTCACTGCGCTGGCGCGATCAGCAGTTGCCGGTGGTGTCGCTGGAGTCCCTGTTTGGTTTCGATCTGCCCCAGAGCGAGCGCGGTACCCGCATTTCTGTGGTCAACTCGGTCAAGGCAGGCTCGCCACTGTCATTCTACGCCATGGTTACGGCGGGGATCCCGCGCCTTATCAGCGCGGACGCGGATGCGTTGGGTGATTCGCTGCTGGCGAGCAAAAATCTGCCGGATACGGTGGCCGATGTTGTTCGGATCGGCAATGAAGAGGCGCTGATCCCGAATCTGGAGACGATTGAGCAGTCGATCGGATCCGTTTGGGCTGAATTCAGCCGCTGAGCACGGCGCCGCCACGGACTCGTTTCTAACTGCGGAAATCCCCCCATAACGTCTGTAGCGCGGAAAGTGTTGCCAGCGCAGCGGTTTCCGTGCGCAGAATTCGGGGGCCAAGGCGCACGCGCTGATACCCCGCCATCACGGCGCATTCCACCTCTTCATTATCGAATCCGCCCTCCGGGCCGATCAGGACACGCACGCGGTCCCGGCGGCCAAGCTGGTGCAATGTCAGATCCGCTTCGGGGTCCAGCACGATGCCCGCGGCGGTATCAAGGGGGGCTTGCAGCCAGTCCGCCAGTCGGGCGGCACTGTTCAGTGTCGGCAGGTGCACGCGGCCGGATTGTTCGCACGCCGCCTGCACAATGCCGCGCCAGTGCGACAGGCGTTTGTCCAGGCGCTGGCCGCTGAGCTGCACTTGCGAGCGACGTGTCCACAAAGGCGTAATGGCCTGTACACCCAGTTCCACCGCTTTCTGTACCACCAGGTCCATGCGCTCGCCGCGTGAGACCCCCTGTCCAAGGCTGATGTGCAGGTTTGATTCGCGCTGTGGTTCGTTTCCATCGTCAAGGCGCAGGCGGGCGAGTTTGCCGTCAGCGCCCGCAAGCGTACCCCGGTATTCCTTGCCCTCACCGTTGAATACCAGCACCGGGTCGCCGGCCTGAAGGCGCAACACGCGCAGAAGATGGTGGCTGGGCGCCTGTTCCAGGACAACCGACTCCCCGACCGCGAGCGGCTGGCGGGTGTACAAACGTGGCATACGCATCAGTCCGCCACCGCCTTGTGTATCCCGTCGCGCGCAACCGCGGCGATCATGTCGATCTGTTCGGTGCTGATGACGTACGGCGGCATGAAATAGACGACATTTCCCAGTGGCCGAAGCAGCACGCCGTTGTCCAGTCCGTGTTGGTAAACTTTCAGGCCGCGCCGTTCCTGCCAGGGGAACGGCGTCCGATTGGGCTTGTCGCGGACCATCTCGATAGCCAGTATCATGCCGCTCTGGCGTACCTCGGCGATATGCGGATGTTCAGCAAACGACGCCGTTGCCTGTGTCATTGCGTCGGCCAGGAGGCGGTTGGCATTGATCGTATCGTGCTGTTCAAACAACTCCAGGGTCGCCAGCGCTGTCCGGCAGGCCAGCGCATTGCCGGTGTAGCTGTGGGAGTGGAGGAAAGCCCGGAGGCTTTGGTAGTCTTCATAGAAGGCCTGATAAACAGCGTCACGGGTCAGTACAACCGATAGTGGCAGGTAGCCGCCGGTCAAACCCTTCGACAGGCACAGAAAATCAGGGCTGATGTCAGCCTGTTCGCACGCAAAAAAAGTACCGGTGCGCCCGAAACCCACCGCGATTTCATCGGCGATCAGGTGCACGCCGTAGCGGTCGCAGGCCTCGCGCAACAGCTTGAGATATACCGGGTCATACATGCGCATGCTGCCGGCACACTGTACCAGTGGCTCGACGATCACCGCACAAACCTCCTCGGCATGCTGCTCCAGTGCCCGCTGCATGTGGCTGAACATGCGCTCGCTGTACGCGGCGCAGGATTCGCCCGGCTCACGATTGAAACAGTCGGGCGAAGGAACGCTGATGGTCTCCATGAGCAGCGGTCCGTAGGTGTCTTTGTAAAGTTCCACGTTGCCTACGGCAAGCGCGCCCAGAGTCTCGCCGTGGTAGCTGTTCTCCAGGGTGATGAATCTGGTTCTACCGTTGTGCCCCGTGTTGCGCCAATAGTGGAAACTCATTTTCAGTGCGACTTCGATTGCCGATGAGCCATTGTCGGCATAGAAACAGCGATCGAGTCCGGGTGGTGCCAGGTCGACCATGCGCTCCGACAGCTCGATAACGGCTTCGTGTGAGAATCCCGCCAGCATGACGTGTTCCAGCGTTTCCGCCTGTTTGCGTAGCGCGCTGTTGATATGCGGATTGGCGTGACCGAACAGGTTCACCCACCAGGAACTGATGGCATCGAGGTAGCGTCTGCCGTCAAAATCCTCCAGCCAGACCCCGTCGCCGCGACGTATCGGGATCATGGGCAGCCACTCGTGATCTTTCATCTGGGTGCAGGGGTGCCAGACTACGGAGAGGTCGCGTTTCACCAGTTCGGCGTTATTCATGGATTTTTTCGTCACGGCTGTGCGCAAAGGCGCGGGAAGGATTGTTTCTGCGCATAAACCAAGCCCATGTTATAAAGCCCGCTATTCCTGTCTGCGAGCGGCGTGCTGTCGGCTGTTGCCGGGTGTGGGCAAGCGCACGCCGCCGTGGGGGTGAGCCCCTTTCCTACTCGCTCAGTGCGAGATTGTTCCAGATTGCCCTGGTGGGTCCGGCCTGGTTCATGGTGTAGAAGTGCAGACCGGGGGCGCCGGCATCCAGCAGTGTCTGGCACAGCCGGGTCACAACCTCGGTGCCGAAGGCGCGGATCGAATCGCGGTCGTCGCCAAAGCCTTCCAGGCGCTTGCGGATCCAGCGAGGGATCTCTGCTCCGCACATGTCGGAGAAGCGCGCCAGTTGAGTGTAGTTGGTGATGGGCATGATGCCAGGGACAATCGGCAGCGTCACACCGCGCTGTTCGCAGCGGCTGACAAAATGGAAATAGGCGTCGGCGTTGAAGAAATACTGCGTGATCGCGCTGTCGGCTCCGGCTTCGACCTTGCGTTTGAAGTTTTCCAGGTCCTTGTCGGCGCTGGGCGCCTGGGGGTGCACCTCGGGATATGCCGCCACTTCAATATGGAAGTGATCACCGGTTTCTTCGCGGATGAAGGTAACCAGTTCATTGGCAAAGCGGAACTCGCCGGGCAGGCCCATGCCGGAGGGCAAGTCGCCGCGCAAGGCGACGATATGACGTATGCCCTGCGATCTGTACATGTCGAGAATGTCGCGGATATTGTCCCTGGTCGAGCCGACACAGGACAGGTGAGGTGCGGCCTCGATGCCCGAGTCGCGCTGGATCTCGCAGACCGTGTCAAAGGTGCGCTCACGGGTCGAGCCGCCGGCACCAAAGGTCACTGAAAAAAACCGCGGTTTGAGTTCCGCCAGTTGTTGGCGGGTAGCGCGCAGTTTTTCCATGCCTTCATCCGTTTTTGGCGGGAAGAACTCGAAACTGTAAACCTTGGCGTGTTTTTTCTGGGATTCCATAGCAGACTGTTATGCCCTGGCTGGTGGAAGGCTGCGGGTCGATCGAACGGTCAGCGGTTAGCGGTCCCCGCGCCCCGGCCAGGGCCGGGGCGTCGGTTCGGGAGCCGCGCACCTGGACGGATCAATACCGGTAATGCTCCGGCTTGTAAGGCCCTTCGGGCTTCAACCCGAGGTACTCGGCCTGCTGTTGTGTCAGCGCAGTCAGATTGGCGCCGATCTTCTTCAGGTGCAGGCGCGCGACCTTTTCATCCAACAGCTTCGGCAGGACGTAAACCTTGTTTTCATAGTTGCCGGTGTTGCTGAACAATTCCATTTGCGCCATCACCTGGTTGGTGAACGAAGCCGACATCACAAAGCTGGGATGGCCGGTGGCGCAGCCCAGGTTGACCAGTCGTCCTTTGGCCAGGACTATGATCTTTTTGCCGTCGGGGAAGATGACGTGATCGACCTGCGGTTTGATCTCC